>DASXCN010000564.1:0-2294 GCA_036491155.1 Solirubrobacteraceae bacterium
TCCGACACGGTGACGAACCGCGTGGCCCAGCGAGCGATCACGTGACGATCGATCACGCGCCGGGCCGGGCTGCCCGCCTGGGCCCAGTTGTGCTCATGGGCGATCACGACGGGAACGCCGCCCAGCCTTCCGAGCACCGTGCCCCATGCGTTCGAGCCGAACATGTGGGCGTGCAGCACGTCGAACTTCTCCCGCTTCGCCAACGTGGCGAGCCCCGAGAGCCGGTGCACATCGACCTTGCTCTTGCGCCCCAGGCTGATGTGCGGAACTTCCGCTTCCGCCAGCTGCTCGGCGGCCTCGGGGGTCGCCGAGCGGGTCGAGCAGAGCCACGGCTCGAAGCGATCCCGGGGCAGATGCGTCGCGAGCCCGACCGCGAATCGCTCGGCGCCGCCCTGATCGGTGGGAGAGTCGAGGACCGTGAGAACGCGCAGGCGCCTCGAGCTCGCGGCCTTTGTCACCCGCTCGACACCATGGAAGTGCCTTTGCGACTGAGTGCCAGCGCCGCGCTGCACAGCGCGAAGATCAGCCACAGCTGCTTCGAGAACTCGCCCGACAGGAAGAGGTCGGCCACGAGGAACGCCACCAGCGACAGCACCAGGCAGCGGGAGGCGATCTCGAGTTGCGCATCACCCTGCCGCTCGAATGCCCGGGCGGCCCGCCCCGCCGCCAGCAAGGAGAAGACCGCCACGCCGATGAAGGCCAGCGCCCCGGGTATCCCGAGGTCCGCCAGCAGTTCCAGGTAGACGTTGTGGGCCACGTGCGGGACGTCGACGATCAGGTATGCGCTTGTCAGAGCACCCACGCCCTGCACGTGGTGCACGGCCGCGATCTGGAAGTTGCCCGCACCGACCCCGCCCACGGGATGGGCCTTGATCGTCCGCCAGGCCACACGCCAGATGTCCGAGCGGCCGCTGGTCGAGGTCATCGTCACGCGTTCTCGCGCGGCCAGCGGCGCGATGGCGCCGTAGTAGGTGACGGTGCCGAGGGCGACGACCGCCAGCAGCACGATCGCCTTGGGCCGCCATCGGCCCCCGAAGACCACCGCCGCGAGCAGGACCGCGCCGAGCGCGACGAGCCCACCGCGGGAGAGGGTGTGCAGCACTCCCGCGGCACAGAAGACGGCGCTCGCCCAGGCCGCGTTTCGTACCCACTGCCGCGTGGCGGTGGCGGCGATCCCGACCGCCAGCGGGATGGCGGCCACGAGCACCGCTGCCTGCTCGTTGGCGTCGCCGAGGCCGCCGGTGAGGCGACCGTAGTTTCGCGAGCCGAGCGCGGCCGGATGAATGAAGCCGTACGCGGTGGAGATGACGGCACCGACCACAAACGCACCCATGATCGCCAACAGGTGGTCACGGCGCCGGACGGCCACCAGCACGACCGGGAACAGCAGCATGTCGAGCACGAAGCTCACCGTCGAGGTCATCGCCCTCGACGAGCTCTCGGCCCAGGTCACGCTGAGCGCCGACCACAGTGCCAGCGAGACGATGGCGATGGTGAGCTGCGGGTCGAGCCGGGCTGCCGATCCGGTGGTGCGAGCTGTTCCGACGAGGCGCTGGATGTACCAGGAGCCGAACAGCAGCGCCCCAGCCGCCTTCGTCACGCTGGCCACGCCCCCGCCGCCGTTGACGACGTCGAGGAACGAGAGGACGGTGAACAGGACCAACCCGACGGTCACATCGGTGAGCGTGGCCAGGCAGAACGCGATGCCGAGTGCCGCCCCCAGTCCGAGGGATGGCCTGATCCCCGCCGCCAGCCCGAGCGCGACGGCCAGGCCGAGGAGCAGCGCCCGTTCGCCGGCGAGGTCAGCTCTCGCGCGCGCGAGCAACCTGGTGACCTACCGGTCGGGGGCCGCGCGGAGAGAGGCCGGGGGTGCCGCGCCGAACCCTTCGGGCATCGCCGCCGCGCCGGAGCCCGAGTAGTAGGGCGAACCACGGCTCGGCGCGCCTCCGACCAGCACGAACCCGAGCGGCGGGGTCCCGAAGTTCATCAGGAGGTCGTAGAGCTCGGCGATCTGCGAGAGCTTCGACACGCCGAGCCGGCTGACGATCACCACGTCGTCCACGAACTTCGCCAGCGGCAGGGCATCGACCACCGCCGTGATCGGGGGCGAGTCGATGACGACGAAGTCGGCCAGTCCCCTGGCCTCGTGGACCAGGCGGCCGCAGAAGTCGAACGAGAGCCGCTCCGCCGCGGCGTCGCTGGCCCGGCCAACCGCGACCACCTGTAGCGCGGCGGTGCCCAGCACGAGCGGCGTGAGCGCCTGCTCCAGGGTGGCAGTCCCGCCGACCAGGTGC
>DASXCN010000565.1:0-5139 GCA_036491155.1 Solirubrobacteraceae bacterium
GGCGATGAACGGAGGCTGCACGGCGCGGATCTCGTCGACGGCGCGCTGGGCGGTGTCGCCCGCGGGGTCGCCCGCCACGGCGGCATTGACCTGCCACGTGTCGCGGCCCAGGAATCTCGGCGCGCTGACGTTCTGGACCCCATCAAAGCCGGCGATGCGGTGCGCGTAGGCGCCCACCGCCGCACCGTCCGAGCCCGGCGCGCGGATCGCCACCGTCACCGGAGAGCGCCCGGCGCCGGCGAAGTCGCGGTTCAGCGCGTCGGCCACCGTGCGGGCGCTCTGGCCCTGCGGAATGACGCGGCTGTCGTTGGCCGAGGACCACCGGACGCTCAGCGCGGGCAGCGCCGCCGCCACCATGAGGGCCGCGGTGACGATGGCGATGGGGCCCGGGCGGCGCATGACCCCGTGGGCGAAGCGGTACCAGCGACCGGTCTCGGGGGCGCGCGCCCTGCCGCCGGTGGCCAGCTTGCGGCCCCACACGGCAAGGAGCGCCGGCGAGACCACCAGCGACGCCAGCGCGGCGACGAGCGCCGTGCACGCGCCCGCGATCCCCATCGACTTCAGGAAGCCCTGCGGGAACAGGGTCAGCGTGGCCAGCGCGCACGCCACCGTGACCGCGGAGAAGAGCACGTTCTGCCCGGCGCGCGTCATCGTGGTGGCGATCGCGTCTGAGACCGTGGCTCCGTCCGCCAGCTCCTGGCGGTAGCGCGTGACCAGAAACAGCGTGTAGTCCACGGCCAGGCCCAGTCCCATCCCGATCACCAGGTTCAGCGCGAAGACGCTCAGCCCGTATAGCTGGTTGACCCCGGTGAGGACCAGGAATGTCCCGAGCACCGTGGTCACACCCACCACCACGGGCATCAGCGCCGCGCGACCGCGAAAGAACAGGATGGAGAGCGCGATCAGCAGCGGGAAGGCCAGCAGCTCGGCGAAGCCGAGGTCGTGGGTGACGCTGGCGTTGACCTGCTCGTCGGCCACCGCGGGCCCGCCGACGGTGACGTCGCGAGCGTGCGCGAACGCGGCTTGGGCGGCCTTGGCGGACCCGTGGTCGTCGGCGCGAGCCGACAACGTGCCGGTGACCAGGACGTGGCGGCCGTCCCGCGCGACGTCGGCCGGCGCCACCGTTGAGACCACCCCCGTGACACCGCGCAGCGTCGAGTCGACGCCCGCGATCCGGGCCCGGGCGGAGGCCTGCCCCTGGGGCGTGTCGACCAGGAGGACGATCCCCGGCGTGGGCTCGGTCCCGGTGGCGCGCTGCAGCATCCGGGTGGCGACCTGCGAGTCGGAGCTTGGCGGCGCGAAGCCGCCCGAGCTCTTCAGCGCGCCCGCCAGGGGGCCGCCGATGGCCCCGGCGACGACGACGAAGAGGAGGGTGGTGATGAGGGTGCGGCGCGGGTGCGCGCCGAGGGTATGGGCGAGTGAACGGAGCATGCGCTCGATTGTCTGCGCGCGCTGGGGTTCGCACAATCGGCCCGGGGATGTGTCTTTGGGTGCTGTGTACTCCCGGCGGTGTACGCCCGGGGGACTGTTTGAGTTGCGGCGCCAAGCGACCTGCAAAACGCGAAAACCTCTGACCCCGCCGCAGGTTTTTCACGAAATGCACGTGGGGCATGCGATCCGTGACAAACCTCGTTCCCGCTTTGAGGTCGCTACTCCGGGATCCCACCACCCAACAGCGAGGCGAGCCGCCCCAACTCCACCCCCACCGATCGCCGCTCCACCACCGGCGGGCAGATCTCCAGCACCGTCTCGCCGAACTCCCGCAGCGCCGGAGGAAACGCCCGCTCGGTCCGCGCGAACGACTGGGCGGCCATCACCGCCAGGCACGTCAGCGACCCAGCGACGAAGCCGCGCACCCGGTCAAACCTGTTCCACGCGTGAAAGGACGGCGCCGGGACGTCGTTGTGGCCGAATCCCGGCAGGGGCAACAGCGAGGGCACCACGGCGGAGCGGGCCTCCTCGGCGTAGCCGGCCCCGACCATCTGCAGCGTCCCCAGCGCCAGCGAATCCAGGCCCGGCATCGCCTCGCGGCTGGTCTGCAGGCGCTGGAGCTGGTGGTGGGCCAGCTGGGCCAGGTCGGCGAGGGCGAAGGACAGCCCGTCGATGCAGGCGGGCGCCGCGCCATTGTGAAACCCGCCGTTGGAGACGAGGTCTCGGTCCGCGTCCGTGAACAGGAACACCGGGTTGTCGCTCACCGCGGGCAGCGCAATCTCGGCCGCGTCGCGCGCCGAGGCCATCAGACGGTTGGCGTTGCCCAGCACCCGCGGCAGGATCCGGAAGCTGACCGGCGGCTGCGGGTGCGCGTGCGCGCCGAGAGGCGGTATCGCGCCCGCGATCCCGGCGCGGATCGACCGCAGCGCGGCGGACTGCGACGGGTCGCCCCACAGCGCCTCCAGGCGCTCGTCGTAGGTGGACGGCGACACGCCATACGCCGCCACCGCCAGGCAGAACACCTCGACGGCGACCGCCAGCGTGTGCTGGGCGCACAGACAAGCGTCGGCGAGCAGCGCCGGAGCGCAGGGCGCTCCGTTGATCAGGGCCATGGTCTCCTTGACACCGAGTTCGAGCTCCGCCGGCACATCTCCGAACAACCAGCCGAGGGCCAGGATCTCCCCCGACCCGCCGTTGCCCAGGCGTGGCACCGGCGGCAGGTCGCGCCCGTCCAGCCGCGCCGCCACCACCTGCACGAGCTCGGGCGTGACTCCGGCGTGGCCCTCGATGAGGTTGGCCAGCCGGGCCAGGACGATCCCGCGCATCACGCGCTGGGGCAGGGGCGGACCGAACGAGGTGGCGCTGTGCAGACCGCGGGCGTAGTCGCGCTGCTCGGCCTCGGTCATCAGGCGGTCTGAGCCATCACCGGCGTGGACGTTGACCCCGTAGAGCTTGCGCTCGGGGTCGGCGGCCACCAGCGCCAGGAGCTCCTCTCGCCGTCGCGCCACCACCGCCAGGGCCGCCGGCGCCACCGCCACATCCTCCCCCTGCCACGCCACCCGCTCAAACGCCTGCAGCGAGATGTCGGCGCGGTGGGTGAGCGTCAGGGTCATGCGGACACCGCCGCCGGGAACGCCCCGCTCACGGCGCCGACACGCCCGCTCGCACCACCCCGGCCGAGGCGCACGTCGCCACCGCCAGCATGAGGTCGTCCTCGGCCACATTGGCCAGGTCGGGGTGCTCCAGGTTCAGCTCGATCGAGGCCACCGGCTCGGGCGCCAACCCTAGGCTGGCGCGGCCGTTGACCACCATCTGCCCCCACAGATCCCCGTCGGCCGCGGCTAGGAGGGCGAAGCGGGTGTGGCCCTCGCGCCGGGCCAGGGTCTCCATTTCGCGCAGCTCCTCAAAGGGGTCGATGCGGGTCTGCTCGTCGGTGCCGATGGCCAGCCGGACGCCGGCGTCGCGGTAGCGCAGTCCCGGCAGCACGCCGTCGCCGAGGTTGCCTTCGGTGGTCGGGCAGGTGACGACGATCGACTCCGACTCGGCCAGCAGGTCGATATCGCTCTGTGACACATGGATGGCGTGCACCACGCTCGTGCGCAACCCGAGGAAGCCGGTGCGTCCCAGCAGTTCGATCGGCGAGCAGCCGTGCTCCTCCTTGGTCTCCGCCAGCTCACGGCGCTGCTCGGACGCGTGGACGTGGCGGACCAGGCCGTGCTGATCGGCGTAGCGCGCGATCGCCTCGAGCCAGTCGGCGGGCACCGCACGCACGCTGTGCGCGGCCACCCCCACGCTCACGCCGTCCACACCGGCTGCCCATTCGCGTAGCGCGTCGACCCGCTCCAGGAACGCCTCCACCGACGGGTCGCAGAACCGCACCTGCCCGGGGGCGGGCGGCTTGCCCGCACCGCCGCGGTGATAGGCGGCGGGCAGCAGCGTGATCTCCAGCCCGGAGCTGCGCGCGGCCTGGGCCAGCGCGATCGCCATCGCGTTGGGCTCGGGATACGGCGTCCCGTCTGGCTGATGGTGGACGTAGTGAAACTCGCCCACGGACCCGTAGCCCGCGGCCGCCATCTGGCCGTAGACGCGGCCGCCGACCTCGCGCATGGTCTCGGGGGTGTGACTGGAGGCCAGCCGGTACATCTCGGTGCGCCAGCTCCAGAAGTCCGAATCCGGTCCCCGCCCACCCGGTCGTTCACCGATGCCCCGCAGGTCGAGCTGAAACGCGTGCGAGTGCGCGTTGGCCATCGCCGGGATGCGCGCGACCGGGGTCATGGGCCGGTGATCCGCTCCGCGGCGGCGTCGTCGCGCACGTAGGCCACCTCGCCGCCGGCGACGACGATCGCCACCGGGTTGTGGCCGAAGCGGTAGGCGATGCTCTCCGCCGGGCCATCCAGCACCACCAGGTCAGCCCGCTTGCCCACCTCGATCGAGCCCCGGTCGTGGTGCAGATCGAGCGTCCACGCCGCATTGAGCGTCGCCGCCCCCAGCGCCTCACGGACGCCCAGGCCGTACAGGCGCGACCCGAGCCCGATGACGACGGGCATCGAGAACACCGGCGAGGTGCCGGGGTTGGCGTCGGTGGCCAGTACGAAGATCGCGCCCGCGTCGATGATGGCGCGACCCGGGGCGCGGTGCTCGGCGCCCAGGAACTCCGCGCCGGGCAGCAGCACCGCGGCGCACGCCGCCTCGGCCAGCGGGCCGATGTCGTCGTGGTGGATCATCGACAGGTGGTCCATGCTGCGCGCGCCGGCGGCCAGCGCCACCGGCACCGAGCGCATGCAGGAGAGCTGCTCGACGTGGGTGCGCAGGGCCAGCCCCGAGGCCGACGCCAGCTCCCCCATGAGTGCGAGGTGCCCGAGCCCGAAGGCGATCGACTCCACGAAGATGTCCAGCGCGGTGACGCTGCCGGCGGCCACCACCTCCGGCATCATCTCCTCGACCACCGTCATCCAGGAGTCCGCGGTATAGCCCTCGGGCACGGCGTGGGCCAGCAGCGCGGTCGAGGTCGTCGTCTGCGCGACCTGGGTCTCCAGCTCGCGGGCCAGCACCAACGCGCGCACTTCCCCCTCGCGCGAGAGGCCGTAGCCGGACTTGCACTCGAAGGTGGTGGTGCCCGCGGCGAGCATCTCCTCGGCCAGCCCCGAGGCCTGGTCGAGCACCGCGTCGTCGGGGGCCTCGCGCAACGCCCGGGCCGAGGCCTTGATC
>DASXCN010000566.1:0-8987 GCA_036491155.1 Solirubrobacteraceae bacterium
GCGTCTGCTGCGTCGGCGGCTTCGCCCCCGAGGGGCCAGTGCGCGGCGGGCCAAGCGTGTTCTACGCCGGGGAACTACGCGTCTACGACAGGCCGGCGACCTTGCGAACGAGCTGAGCCCGGGAGCGAAGGTTGAGCTTGCGGTGGCCCCGCCCGCGACGGTCGGTCTACGCGATGAACTCCGCCATCGCCCCCGACTGGATGAGCGCCACCGTGGTGGCGATGTCGGCGTCGAAGTAGCGGTCGCGGTCGGCGAAGGGCACGTGCTCGCGTACGCGGCGGAACGCCGCCTGGGTGCGGGGGCTGGCCTGGTCGATCCCGCGCAGCTCCAGCGCCTGGCAGCAGGCCATGAGGTGGATGGCGGCGATGTTCTGGGTCAGCTCGACGATCGAGCGCGCGTCGCGCGCGGCGATCGTGCCCATCGAGACCTTGTCCTGGTTGTGGGCCTCGGTGGAGCGCGAGTGGATCGTGGTCGGCGCGCACAGGTGCATCGCCTCGGCGGTCATCGCCGACGCGCACAGCTGCAGGCCCTTGAAGCCATGGTGCAGCCCGGCCTCCGGATGGGTGGGCTCGAAGCGGGGGATGAGGTTGGCGGTCAGGCCGCGGTTGAACTTCTCGTCCACCACGTGGGCGATCTGACGGTCGACGAGGTCACACAAGTTGGCCAGCGCCACCTTGAGCGAGTCCATCGCCTGACCGATGTGACCGCCATAGAAATTGCCGCCGCTCTCGACGCGGCCGCCAGGCACGTTGAACAGCGGGTTGTCGTCCGACGAGTTGATCTCGACGGCGATCCACTGCTCCACCCAGTCCAGCACGTCGCGCAGCGGCCCGATCACGTGCGGCGCGCAGCGGATCGAGTACTTGTCCTGGACCTGGCGGTCGAGCTCGAGGAACCCGGCGCCGCCCATGCCCCCGGCGAAGAGGTCGTCGCTGTCGGCGGCCAGCCGCGACTCCGCGAGCAGCTCACGGATGTGGCGGGCACTGGTGACCATCCCCGGGTGCGGCTTGGCCTCGTCAAAGAGGAAGGCGTTGAAGTGGCCGCGGTTGCCCAGCAGCGCCTCGGAGGCCATCGCGGTCATGAGGTCCGCCAGGTCAGCCAGTTCCCGCGCCGCGCCGACGGCCAGGCACGCGAACGCGCTCATGAACGAGGTCCCGTTGGTGAGGGCCAGGCCCTCTTTGGCCTCGAGCAGGAACGGTTCGAGTCCCAGATCGCCCAGCACGTCGGCGGCAGGGCGCGGCACGCCGTCGTAGAGCACGTCGCCGTCGCCGGCCAGCGCGCGGCCGACGTAGGACAGCGGGGCGAGATCACCACTGGCCCCGCAGGAGCCGCGCTCGGGAATGAACGGCGTGACGTCGTTGTTGAGGAGTTCGAGCACCTGCTCGATGAGTTCCACACGCACCCCGGAGTTGCCCTTGGAAAGGCAGTTGGCGCGCAGCAGCATGGTCACGCGCGCGACCTCGGGCGGTGCGATGGGCCCGGTGCCGACGCCCATGAAGCGCAGGATGTTCTGCTGGAGCTGACCGGCCTTGGCCGGTGAGATCTGGCGGTGGGCGCTGTCGCCGAAGCCGGTGGTGACACCGTAGATCGGGATCTCGCGGTCGATGAGCTCGCGCTTGAGGCTGCGACTGGCCTCCACGGCCTCCGCCGCGTGCTCGGAGAGCCTCACGGTCCGGTTGCCGCGCGCGATCTGGAGTGCGTCGGCAATGGTGAGCGAAGCGCCGTCGAGGTCCAGCATCGTCCGGCCCGCGGCGTGGTGGGGATGGGCGGTGGCAGTCATGAGCTAAATCTTCGCCCAGCACCCGTCTCAGCGCAACGAAGACGCAGCTAATCGTTATCTTGCTGCAACAGAGGCGATGATTTCGGCGTTTTTAATGCAAGATCGTTGCGTCAGTGCTGCACGATGCGCGGCGGGCGCGCATGATGTGGTCGGCGCTGTGCAGACGAGGAGGACGACCCACCGATGAGCCCGCTGCTGGATCTGCAGACCTTCGTGCCGCCAGACATCGCAGCAGAGCGCCGCGACGACGGCTCGACCGTGCTGGCCTCGCGCCGTCCACTGGCTGACATCGAGCGCTCGATCACCGCCGTGTTGCGCCGCCGGGCGGCACAGCACCCCGACCGTCCGCTCGCCGCTCAGCGCGCCGCCGAGGATCGCTGGGTCACGCTCTCCTACGGCGAGGCCGAACGCCGCTCCCGCGCGCTTGCCGCGGCGTTCGCGCAGCTGGGACTCGGCCCCGAGCGGCCCCTGATGATCCTCTCGGGCAACTCGCTCGAGCACCTCCTGGTCAGCCTGGGCGCCTATGCCGCCCGCGTCCCCGTGATGCCGATCAGCGTCGCCTACTCGCTGATGAGCACTGACCACGCGCGGATCACGGCCATCGCGCAGCTGACCGAGCCGGGGCTGGTCTTCGCCGACGACGCGGGCCCGTTCGGCACCGCGCTCGACGCGCTGGCCCCCACCGTCGCGCGGGTGCTCATCGCGCGCGGAGAGCGCACGGGCGCCCTGCGGCTCGACGACCTGCTGACCGGACCGGGCGTCGCGGAAGGCCCCGGCCCCGCCGGCGAGCCCCGCCCCGACACCGTCGCCAAGCTGCTCTTCACCTCGGGCTCGACCGGCGCGCCCAAGGGCGTTATCAACACCCACCGGATGCTGTGCTCCAACCAGGCGATGCTCCAAGCCATCTGGCCGTTCCTCGCCGACGAGCCGCCGATCATGGTGGACTGGCTGCCCTGGAGCCACACCTTTGGGGCTAACCACAACCTCAACCTCGCGCTGTTCAACGGCGGGACGATCTACATCGACGACGGCAAACCGGCGCCGCCGCTGTTCCCGCGGACTCTCTCGGCGCTGGCCGACGTCCCGCCCACCCTCTACTTCAACGTGCCGGCCGGGTACGCGCTGCTCGCCCCCGCACTCGAGAACGACCCGCAGTTGGCCGAGCGCTTCTTCAGCCGCCTGCGCTTCATGTTCTACGCCGCCGCGGCGCTGCCCGATGCGCTGGCGGCCCGACTGCGCGCCCTGGCCGCCGACCACGCCAACCACGAGGTCCCGCTCACCTCCAGCTGGGGTACGACGGAGACCGCCCCCTGCGCCACGAGCATGCACTACCTCGGTGCGCCCACCGGCTGCATCGGCGTCCCCATCCCGGGCTGCACGGTGAAGCTGGCGCCGGTGGGCGACCGGCTCGAGATCCGCGTCAAGGGCCCGAACGTCACCCCCGGCTACTTTCGCCAGCCCGAGCTGACCGACGCCGCCTTCGACGAGGACGGCTTCTATCGCTCCGGCGATGCGGTGCGGCAGATCGACGCGGACGATCCCGAGCAGGGCATGCTGTTCGACGGGCGGATCGCGGAGAACTTCAAGCTGCTCACCGGGACCTGGGTCGCCGCCGGCGCGCTGCGCACCCGCCTGATCAGCGCGGCCGGCGTCCTCTCTGACGCCGTCATCTGCGGCCAGGACGCGGAGTACGTCGCGGCGATGGCGTGGGTCAACCAGGCCGAGGCGCGCCGGCTGACCGGGGCCGGCGAGGACCTCGCGCTCGACGACCCGGCGCTGCGCGCGCACCTGGCCGGCGCACTGCGGAGCCTCAACGCGCAGGCCGGCTCGGCGTCGCGGATCGAGCGACTGCTGCTGCTGGCCCAGCCGCCCAGCCTCGACGCCGGTGAAATCACCGACAAGGGCTATCTCAACCAACGCCGCACGCTCGAGTGCCGGGCGCCAGAGGTGGCCCGGCTCTACGCGCAGCCCGCGGATCTCGCGGTCATCCGCGGCGCTGACGCCTGACCGGCGGCCCGCCGGCAACGCCTCGCCCACCGCGTCCGGGCCGGGCGCTTTGATCCCTCGTCCGCGTGATGAGGGTGGAGCCTGCAGAGAGAGACCAGAGCGGCCCGGAGCGGGTGGGTGGGCCGCGCCTGGGGCGCGACTTCAGCTGGCTGTGGGCGGCCTACGCGGTGAGCGCCTACGGCACCGGGTTCGGATTCGGGGCCTTCGCGATCATCGCCATCCGGGTGCTGCATGCGGGGCCGGCCGGGGTGGCGGCGATCTCGGCGTCGGGGCTGGCCATCGCCGCGGTGGTGGCGCTGCCGCTCGGCCCGTGGGTGGAGTTCCGGCGCAAGCGGCCGGTGATGGTGGCGATGGACCTGCTCCGCTGCGCCGCTCTGGTCAGCATCCCGGTGGCCTATGCGCTGGGCGCACTGACCATCGTCCAGCTCATCGTCGTCTCGGTGATCGTGGGGGCCGCCAAGATCGCCTTCCGCGCCGCCAGCGGCGCCTACCTCAAGACACTCGTCGCGCCTGAGCACCTGCTGATCGCCAACGGACGGTTCGAGTCCACCACGTGGAGTGCCACCGTGATCGGGCCGCCGCTGGGCGGCACCGCGATCGGCGTCCTGGGCCCGGTGGTGACGATCATCGCCGACGCGGCCAGCTATCTGCTCTCGGCTCTGGGGATCGGCGCCATCGCGGGCGCCGAGCCGCCGCCGGCGCGCCGCGAGGACACACGGGCGCGGCGTGGAGAGTTGCTCGACGGGTGGCGCTACATCCTCAGCCACCCGCCGCTGCGCGGGCTGTTTCTCAACACGCTGCTGGTGGCCGCGCTGCTCCTGGCCACCGAGCCGATGCTGGCCGTCCTCATGCTCGGCCGCCTGGGCTTCGCTCCGTGGCAGTACGCGCTGGCCTTCGCCGTCCCCTGCGTCGGCGGGCTGATCGGCGCGCGGCTGTCGCGCCGGCTCGTCGCGCGCCACGGACCGGGACAGGTGATGCGGGGCGCCGGGGCATTGCGGGTGTGCTGGCCGATCGGGCTGGCCTTCATCGGACGCGGGATCGGCGGGATCGCGCTGGTCATCGCGCTCCAGTTCGGGCTGGTCACCTGCATCGGCGTCTTCAACCCTGTGATGGCGACCTATCGCCTCGAGCAGACCGCGCCCGATCGCGTCGCCCGCATGCTCTCGGCGTGGACGATCTCCAGCAGCGCCGCCGTCGCCGCAACGACCGCTCTGTGGGGAGTGCTGGGCACCGTCGCCGGCCCGCGCGCGGCGATCGGGATCGCGGGCGCGCTCATGCTCCTGACTCCCCTGCTGCTGCCGCGCCCGTCGCTGCAGGGTCGCGCCATGGCGGTCCCCGGCGCAGCCCACAGGTATCAAGGCGGCTGATCAACGCCGTCGTGTGCCATCACCCCGGGTGATACCTCACATACGCAAACGCGATTTTGAGCGGGCGCGTTGCGGTGTCACCATCGGCACGTGAGCGGCGGCGACGAGCTCTACCACGGCGCCAGCGACACGTCCGCCACGGCGGACCTGGGAGGCGACGACCTCACCCCCCGGCCCGCGCCGCCGGGCATGACCGTCTACGAGTCCCCGCGCGAGACGCCCGTCCACGCGCAGACCGACGTGCTGGTCGTCGGCGGTGGCCCGGCGGGCTGCGCCGCCGCCCTCGCCGCGCGGCGCCTGGGCGCCGAGGTCACGCTGGTGGAGCGCTACAACCACCTCGGCGGGCTCTCCACCGGCGGGCTGGTCATCTGGATCGACCGGATGACCGACTGGACCGGGCGGCGGGTGATCGACGGTTTCGCCCGTGAGATCCTCGACCGTCTCCCTCGCGAGGCGATCGCAGGGGCGCCACGGGCACAGTGGGGCTCTCAGGACGAGGAGGCGGTCGCGCATTGGGGCGGCCGGCAGGGCGCGTTTCGCGGCGTGGTGACGTGGTCGCCGATGATCGACCCCGAGTGGCTGAAGCTGGCCTCCGTCGAGCTCCTCGCCGCGGCGGGCGTGCGCTTCCTGCTGCACAGCTGGGCCGTGGACGTGGTCCGCGACGGGGCCAACGTGGGCGGCATCATCTTCGAGAGCAAGCAGGGGCGCCGGGCGCTGCTGGCCCGGGTGGTGATCGACGCCACCGGCGACCTCGACGTGTGCCGGCGGGCGGGCGCGCCCTTCGAGGCCGGCGGCCAGGGCAACGAGAGCAACATCCAGCACTGCCTCAACACCGGCTGGACGTGGGCGGGGGTGGACTTCGCCCGCTGGCTGGCCTTCAAGCGCGAGGACCCGCAGGGGCACCGCGCCCTCATGGAACAGGCTCGGGAGGCGCTCGGGTACGTGGAGCGACCGGTGATCGGCTGGCGCGACGACGTGGCGCTGTTCCTGGGCCCGCGGCTGCGCGGCTACAGCGGGCTGGACGTCGCCGACCTCACCCGCGTGGAGATCCAGTCGCGCCGGCGCATGCTGTCTCACCTGGACTACTTCCGCCGCCACGCACCGGGCTTTGAGCGCGCGTGGTTCATGCTCTCGGCGCCGCAGGTGGGGGTGCGCCACACCGGGCGCCTGGTCGGCCGGCGTCCGATGCGCGCCGAGGACTGGAAGGAGGGCGTGCGCCACAGCGACGAGATCGGGGTCTCGCCCTCGCCGTCGCAGGCGTTTGAGAACGTCTCGGTTCCCTACGGCGCGCTGCTGCCCGCTGACCTCGACAACGTGCTGGTGGCGGGCCGCCACATCGCCTGCGACTCCCAGACCCAGGCCTTCATGCGTGAGATCCCGCAGTGCTGGCTCACCGGGCAGGCCGCCGGGGCGGCCGCGGCGCTGGCCGTGCGGGGCGGCGTGGCACCGGGCGCTGTCGAGGTGGGCAAGCTCCAGGACGCCCTGCGCGCGCAGGGCGCGTATCTCACCGGTGTCCAATCAGCGCTTCAGGGCACTTAGCTCGCCGGCAGCAGCGAGAGCTGGGTGAAGCCGGGGGCACGCTCGATCTCCAGCATCCGCCGCTTGGTGGCGATCCCTCCCGGGGCGGAGAACCCGTGCAGGGCCCCGGTGGCCGACAGCACGCGGTGGCAGGGCACGATGATCGGATAGGGGTTCTCGCCCAGCGCGTGGCCGACCGCGCGCGGCGCGTCGGGCTTGCCGATCGCACGGGCGATGTCGCCGTAGCTGACGGTGATGCCCGCGGGGATCTCCCGAGCCGCGGCGTACACGCTGCGCCGGAACGGATCGATCCCGCTCTCGTCCAGCACAACCTCGCGCAGGTCGGTGTGCTCACCGTCGAGGAGGGCGACCATCGCCGCGACCGTGTCGTTGATCGCCTCAGGGACCACGGGCGGCGACGCGGCAGCACCGCGGCCCAACCCGCGCGTCCCCGGCAGCATGACGCCGGTGATCCCGGCGTCGCTCCAGGCGATCGCGCACGTGCCCAGGGCGGTGTCGAAGGCCAGCATGCCGGTCACGCTACCGCGGCGAGGGGACGGCGCGCGCCCCGTCAGGCCGGCAGCTGCGCGGGCAGGCCGAAGCGAGTGAGATCGGCCTCCAGGAACACGGTCACCTCGTCCACGCGCCCGTCGCGGATGGTGAGCACGTCCAGGCCGCCGGGGACGAAGGCGCCGGCCTCGTCGTCCCACATGTAGCTGCCGAAGGCGCGCTGGCCGTTGGCGGTGGTGGGCAAAAAGCGCCACCGCGACTGCAACGGCCCGTCGACCAGGAACGTCCGGATGGCATCGTGGCCGCGGTACCACTCAGGCCATGGCGGCATCGAGAACCGAGCGTCGTCGGCGAGCATCGCGACGATCGTGTCCACGTCGGCGGTCTCCCAGGCGTTGGCCCACTGCTCCACCAGCTCGGTGATCGAGTCATCGCCCATGTCACGCAGGACCTCCTGCTGGGTCTCGGCACCCGAGTCCACCGCCTTGCGAGCCCGCTGCAGCGCGCTGTTGACCGACGCCGCCGAGGTGTCGAGCAGCTCGGCGACCTCCGCGGCGGAGAAGCCAAGCACCTCGCGCAGGATGAGGGTGGCCCGCTGGACCGGGGAGAGCTGCTGCAGCGCGGCGACGTAGGCCAGCTCGATCGACTCGCGCGCCATGTAGCGGCCCTCGGGGGTCGTGTCGGGGTAGGCCTCGAGCCAGCTGATCTCGGTGGCCGGTGTGTCGGGCGACACGTCGACGGGGAGCTCGCGCTTGCCCCGGCGCTCGAGCGCGGTGAGGCAGCGGTTGGTCGCGATCTTGAACAGCCATGCGCGGACGAAGCCACGGTCGTCGAGGCCGTGCAGGTTGCGCCAAGCGCGCACCAGGGTCTCCTGCAGCGCGTCCTCGGCGTCGTGAAGTGAGCCGAGCATGCGATAGCAATGGGCCTGAAGCTCGGGGCGGTGCGGCGCCACCAGCGCCTCGAAGGCGCCGGCGTCGCCTGACCGGGCAGCGTCGAGGACGGTCGAACTCATCGGCGGATGATCGCCGCTGCGATGAGTTTGCGCGCCGGCCGGGGTTTCACCGGCGACACCCAACCCAGGAGGCAGCACCATGGACGACGCACAGCAGATCCGCACACTCATCGAGCGTTGGGCCCACGCGGTCCATGATGGCGACATGGCGGTCGTGCTGGAGGACCACGCGCCGGACATCGTCATGTTCGACGTGCCGCCGCCCGAGCAGGGGGTTCGTGGCCTGGAGGCGTACCGCGCGACGTGGCCGGGCTTCTTCGAGTGGCAGGCCTCGGGCGCGACGTTCGAGATCGAGTCGCTCGAGGTCACCGCGGGCGCCGACGTGGCATTCGCCTTCGCGCTGCTGCGCTGCGACACCCTCCAGGCGCTTGAGCGCAACCCCGAGCACCGGCTGCGCCTCACGGTCGGCCTGCGCAAGCAGGACGGCCGCTGGATCGTGACCCACGAGCACCATTCGTTCGCCGACGCGTCCTAGATCCGGGCCACGAGGCTCACAGCCATTCGGTGACGAACTGGTCGTGCTGGTGGATGTTGGATGTTGCCCACTCCCTCCGCGATGCGAATGACGTACGGCCATGAACGGTAGAGGGGCGAGGTGCTGGGCCCGTCCACTAAGTTGGACACCGGCACTGCGACAGCGAGTTGGAGGGAGACGCGGATGTTCCAGATTTCCACGCACGGCCGGCTGCAGGACTGGATCGCGGTGCAGAACGGCTACTTCGAGGACGAGGGCCTGGAGTATGAGCTGGACGTCCGCGCCCAGGAGAACGCCGACCAGGACATCGAGCCCACC
>DASXCN010000567.1:0-1634 GCA_036491155.1 Solirubrobacteraceae bacterium
CGTGACCAGCAGTTACCTGCACGTGGTCACCGAACGCCTCGACCTGCGCAAGACCGACCCGGTGGGCGATCTCGACGACCTGTTCGCCATCTTCAGCGACCCGGCGGGCTGGTGGTTTGACCCCGCGGGGCGCCACACCGACCCGGCGCGGACCCAGGACTGGCTCAAGCGTGCCGCGGCGCGCTTTGACGAGGACGGGCTCAGCTATTGGACGGTGCGCCGGCGCGACACGGGCGAGATCGCCGGCGTCGGGGGCGCGCAGCGCCAGCGCACGCGGGCGTGGAACGTCAACTACCGCCTCGGCACCGCCCATCAGGGTCAGGGGTTTGCCACCGAGCTGGCCCGCGCCGCGCTCGATGCCGCCACTCAGGTCGACGACACCGTCCCGTTCATCGCGTGGATCGCGTCCAGCAACGCGCCGTCGCTCAAGGTGGCCGAGCGGTTGGGACTGACCAACTACGGGCTGGCCATCGACCCGTCGGACGGGCAGCAGCGGCTGGCCTGGGCCGACCGCCCTCTGGACTAGGCCGCGAGGTCCTGGATCCTGGAGTCGAGGCGGATCTTGAAGCTATTTCCTTCACTATCCACCACTACTACTTAAGAGAGCCTCGAGCGGGTCCACAGTCACCCCTTCGCAGCTGATTTTGTAATGCGATCCCGTCAGCGGCCCACTTAACCGACATGACCGCAGCCAAGCTCGAGGCGGAGCCCCGGCCGGTGACCGGCACGCCCCGGCTCGAGTTCGCGGCGGTCTACCGGGAGAACATCGGGCCGGTGACGGCGTTCTTCGCCCGCCGCTGCCGTGACCCCCAGCAGGTGGCGGACCTGACCTCGCAGACGTTCGTCGAGGTCATCAAGTCGGCCCACACCTTCCAGGGGTGCGGCACGCCGCGGGCGTGGCTCATCGCAATCGCCCGGCGCGTGTACGCCGGCCACCGTGCTGAGCAGGCGATCGCGGCGGACCTGCTCGACCAACTGGGCGGTCGGCTCGTGCTCAGCCAGGACGATGTCGAGGACTTGGCCGCGCGCATCGACGCGCAGCGCGAGGGCCAGCGGCTGCTCGTGCGCGCCGACGGATCGGTGAGCATCACCGTCCACGAGTTGGCGAGCGCGATCCCGCAGCTCAACGCCGAGTTCGCCCGGCGCGGCATCAACGAGGCCGTCGTGCCGGTCACCGCCAAGTGCCGCCCGAGCCGCGAGTTCCGGCTGCAGGCCTACCCCACGGCGCACATGACCGACACCTGGACGTTCACGCCCGCCTACTCGGCCCGCACACCCGGGTGGAAGGGTGTCCTCGCCGCCGAGCAGCTGCCCAACGGCGAGGTGGCGGTCGCACAGATGGTGGTGCCCGAGCCGGTCCCAAGCTGCTTCTCGAACGCCGCCTACACCCTGCGACTGACCGGCAAGACCAACCACGGCGTGCCGATGGCGACCGAGACGCGGGTGTTTCCCGCGACGCCCGCTCACGCGGGTGGCTGATCAGCGGCCCGCCGGCCTCACTGCGTCGCGGCGGGCTCCAGGAAACCCGTGATCGAGCGCATGCGGCCGTCGCCGGCGAGGTTGACGAAGTCCACCCCGAGCGCCACCGGCGCCCCGCCGTCGGCGGCGAGCGACCACGTGAACCGCACGCGGTC
>DASXCN010000568.1:0-1999 GCA_036491155.1 Solirubrobacteraceae bacterium
GCCATGGGGGCGACGTTCGAGGGGATCCTGCGCAAGCACATGGTCGTCCGCGACGCCGGCGCCCGCGATTCCGCCTACTACTCGGTGATCGACGACGAGTGGCCAGAGGTCAAGCGCCACCTCGCCGAGCGCCTCGCCGCCACGCTACGCTGACCGGGCGTATGGCAGGATCGCGAACCGCCCGCCGGCTGGCGTGCGTGCTCGCGCTGGCGGCGCTCGGACCCGTGGCCGCGGCGCGTGGCGCGACCGTCCGCGTCGGCCACCCACCGCCGCCGCCCGTCGGAGCCACCTTGGTCGGCATGGTGCCGGCCACCCAGCGGATGCACGTGACCATCACCCTGCGGCCCCGTGACCCGTCGGCGCTGACGGCCTATGCCCGCGCCGTCTCGACGCCGGGATCGCCGGGCTACCGGCGCTACCTCACCCCCACCCAGTTCGCGCGCCGCTTCGGCGCTACCGCGGCGCAGATCGGCGCCGTGCGGCGGTCGTTGCTCGCCCACGGACTCATCCCGGGCCGGGTGAGCCGCGGGGCCCTCTCGATCTCCGTTGCGGCCCCCGCGGCCGCGCTCGAGCGCGCGTTCTCGGTAGCGCTGACGCGGATGGCGCTGCGCGGCGGGGGCACGGCGATCCGAGCGAGCGCGCCGCCCGCCGTGCCGGCGTCGGTGGCGGGAGCGGTCCAGTCGGTGGTGGGGCTCAATACCACCGCGGCGCCGCACCCGCTGTTGGCGAGGGCCCGGCCGGGATCGCACACCGGGCCGTCCGCGCTGGCCCGCGGCCACGTGGTCACCGGGGGACCACAGCCCTGCAGCGCCGCGACGGCCGCGGCCCCGGGCCAGGACGCCTTCACCGCTGATCAGATCGCGTCGGCCTACGGCTTCTCCGGCCTCTACGGCGCCGGCGACATCGGCCGCGGGATCACCGTCGCGGTCTACGAGCTGGAGCCCGACGACCCGGGTGACATCGCTGCCTATCAGTCCTGCTACGGCACGCACGCGACGATCACCGACGTCCCCGTCGACCACGGCGCCGGGACGGGGCCCGGCACCGGCGAGGCCGCGCTGGACATCGAGAACCTCATCGGCCTCGCGCCCGCCGTCAACGTGCTCGTCTACCAGGGGCCGAACTCCAACTCCGGCGCGCCGGGGTCCGGGCCGTACGACACCTTCAGCGCGATCATCAACCAGGACCGGGCGCGCGTGGTCACGATCTCCTGGGGCCAGTGTGAGTCGGCGCTCGGCCGCGCCGACGCCGTCGCCGAGAACACGCTGTTTGCGCAGGCGACGGTCGAGGGTCAGTCGATCGTGGCGGCCTCGGGCGACAGCGGCGCCCAGGACTGCGACACCGGCGGGGCGGTCCCGCAGATCCAGGCGGCGGTCGACGACCCATCCAGCCAACCGTTCGTGACCGGGGTCGGTGGCACCACGATTCAGAGCCTGGGACCGCGGCCGACCGAGAGCGTGTGGAACAGCGGCGGCATGGTCCTGAGCGGAATGCTCCAACCGGGAGCGACCGGCGGCGGTATCTCGACGCTGTGGGGGATGCCGGCGGCCCAAGTCGACTCGGCCGCCGGGCTCAACGTCCGCACCGCGCAGGCGGCGGGCTCGGCCTGCGGCCACCCGGGCGGCTTCTGCCGCGAGGTCCCCGACGTGGCCGCCGACGGCGATCCCGCCACGGGCTATCTCATCTTCTGGAACGGGCACGGCGACATCCCGGACGCGCCCGCCGGGTGGCAGGGCATCGGTGGGACCAGCGGCGGCGCACCGCTGTGGGCGGCACTGCTGGCGCTCACCGACGGCTCGCGGGCGTGCTTAGGCGCGCCGGTGGGCTACGCCAACCCGGCCCTCTACCAGGCGGCCGGCACCGCGGACTCCATGAACTTCAACGATGTCATCACGGGCAACAACGACTTCACCGGCACCAACGGCGGCCGTTTCGCCGCCGCGGCGGGCTATGACCCCGCGACCGGGCTGGGGACGCCCAACGCCGCGAGCCTGGCCGC
>DASXCN010000569.1:0-19087 GCA_036491155.1 Solirubrobacteraceae bacterium
CGCCACGGCCGCCGGGCGCGCCGTTGCCGCCGGAGCGACCCGAGCCCGCGGCCTCGCCGTCGCCGTCGTCGGTGTGGGCGAGGCGCTTGGTCAGGGTCGAGGTGCGCCGCCGGGGCTCGGCCTCCTCATCGGCGATGTCACGCTTCATCTTCTCGAACTCGGCCGCCGAGACGCCCTCGGCGTCAGGCTCGGTCAGCCGTCCGCCGCGGCCGCGCGAGCGATCGCGCGCGGGATCGACGTCGGCGCCGGCCGCGGCGTAGGGGGCGACGAAGCCGTAATCGGCCTCGATGCGCTCACGACGATGGCGATACACCGGCTCGCGCTCCTTCCAGTGCGTCAGCACCGGGGAGGCGATGAAGATCGACGAGTAGGCCCCCGACGCCACGCCGATGAGCAGCGCGAAGGCGAAGTCCTTGAGCGTGGAGCCGCCGAACAACAGCAGCGCGATGATCGGCAACAGGGTGCAGGACGTCGTGGCCAGCGACCGGGTCAGCACCTCGGACATCGAGCGGTTGACGATCTGCGAGAAGGCAGCCCGGGGCATGCGCGGGATGTTCTCCCGCACTCGGTCGAACACGATGATCGTGTCGTAGAGCGAGTACCCCAAAATGGTGAGCAGGGCCGCGACCGTATCGACCGTCACCTCCCTTCCGGTCAACGCGTAGACGCCGCTGGTGATGAGCAGGTCGTGCATCAGAGCGATGAGCACGGGGACCGCGAACTTCCAGCTAAAGCGCAAGGTCACGTAGAGCGAGATGACCAGCAGCGAGGCGATGATGGCGATCACGGCGCTGCGGGCCACGGTGCGCCCGAACGTCGGGCCGACGGTGGTGGCCCCAAACGTCTTGGGCTTGCCGTACTTGGCGCTCAGCGCCTGCTCGATGCGGCCGCTGCCGACCGTGAGCGGCTTTGAGGAGACCTGGAACTGCGTCCCCTTGGTGCCGATCTGCTGGACGACCGCCGATTTGACCCCCGCGCCGGTGACGATCCTCTGGATCGACGCCGACGTCGCCGGCTTGGCCAAGGCGATATCGAGGCGCGCGCCCGAGGTGAAGTCGATGCCCAGGTTCAGCCCGCGCCCGCCGATGGCCAGCGCGCCGATGAGCAGGATCACACCCGACAGGGAGAAGAAGTATTTGGAGGCGCCCATGAAGTCGAACGTCCACGTGTGCTTCTTGCCGCCGGCCCCCAGCGCGGAGGGACGGGCGATGGTGCGCGAGTCGCCCATCGTCATGAGGATCGCCTGGGTGGCCAGGACCGCCGTGAACAGGGAGACGATCGTCCCGATGCCCAGTGTGAAGGCGAAGCCCTGGACGTCGGACGTGGCCAGCACGAAGAGGATGAACGCGGTCATGATGGTGACCACGTTGGCGTCGATGATCGCGGTGAGCCCCTTCTTGTAGCCCGTGGCGATCCCGGCGCGGATCGATCTGCCGGCGCGTATCTCCTCCTTGACGCGCTCGAAGATGACGATGTTGGCGTCGGCGGCCACACCGATGGTGAGGATCAGACCGGCGATGCCCGCCAGCGTCAGGGTGATCGGGATGAGCTTGATCAGCGCGTAGAAGTACAAGCCGTAGACCGCGAGGCCGGCCACGGCGATGACGCCGAGCACCCGGTAGTAGATCAACAGGAACAGTGCGACGACGAGCAGGCCCGCGGCGCCGGCGACGAGACCCTGGTGCAGCGCCTGCTGACCCAGGGTGGCCGACACCTCCTCCTCCGAGATCCGCTTCAGCTTGATGGGCAGCGCGCCGAGGCGCAGCTGCGTGGCCAGATCCGACGCGGTCGTGCTGGTGAAGCCGCCGGTGATGTTGGCGCCGCCGCCGCCGACGATGCCGTCGGGGTACTGGCGGAAATCGATCTGCGGGACCGTGATGAGCTGGTTGTCGAGCGCAACGGCGAAGTGCTGGTTCAGCGAGGAGCCGCCGAGGCTGACGTTGGCGCCGCGATGGGCGATCTGGCCGGTGACCTTGGAGAACCTGCTCTGGCCGGCGCCGTTGAAGCCGAAACTCACGTCGGGCTGGCCATTTTGGTCAGTGCTCGGCTGGGGGTTGGTGATGTCGTTGCCCGTCAGCGCGACGTTGTCCTTGAGGACGAAGAACTCCGCGTTGGGACTGTTTGGCTGGACCTGATCCGACGCCGAGGCATTGGCGGCCTGAAGGACCACGGTTCCCTGCGGCACGGTCACCAGCTCGCCATCGGCCTTGGTCACCCCGGCGGGCAGGTTGTCGTACAGGTCCTGGGTGCTGGTGTCGGGCCCGTTGAGCAGGCAGTGCTGGCCCGCCACCGGCGTCGTGTTGTTGGCCTTGGCCGCCGCCGCGCACGCGGGGCTCCCGGGCGCCCCGAAGAGGTAGTAGGCCGGCCCCAACCGCGAGCCGCCTGGTCGTTTGGGCTGCTTGGCCGCGAGCGTGACCGCCTGATAGAGCGGGACCCCACCGGCGCCGGGGACGCCCGGCTGGCCCGTCGAGCCGCCGGTGCTCAGGTTCACTGAGTCCGTGTCCTGGGTGATCAGCCCAGCGGCCGCCGGCTTGCCGGCGGGGGTCAGGACGTTGGACTCCCAGTCATAGAAGAACAGCTGGGCGGTCTGCCCCACCTCGTTTTCGGCCCGGGTCACGTCGTGGACGTCGGGCAGGCCGACAGTGATGAGGTTCTGGCCGGTCGTCTGGATCGACGGCTCAGAAACGCCCAACTGGTCCACGCGCGAGCGCATGATGTCCACCGCCCGGTCGAGCGCGTCCTGGGTCACCACGGGGGTCTGCGGGCTGGGCTGGCCCTGATAGACGAGCTCGATGCCGCCCTTGAGGTCGAGCCCCAGGACCGTCTTCTGGGTGGTGAGCACGACGACCGAGGCGGCGATCAGGCCCACCACGAGCAGCAGGACCAAGCCGTGACGCTTGCGATCTGACATCAGCTAGGAGGGGATGCTAGTGGTCCGAGCCTGAAGCGGTGCTGCTGCAGCAATCCGGCCACGCTAGTGGTGGTTGGTCGGTGTCAGCACGACCAGGAGACCGCCCTCTTCATCGTCGTACGCAGGGAAGATGTCGGCGACCGCGCGGGCGGGCAGGTCATGCTCAGCGTGAACCTCGACCGGCTTGCCCTGCACGCGGACCTCCCACTCCAGCACCGTGCCGACGTGATCGGCGCCGTCGTCGAAGCGCAGACCCAGGACCTCGCGCACCGGGCGGCCGATGGCCTGCTCGGTCTTGAGCCCGGTCAGCTCGAACGAGCCGCGGCCGCAGTCGACGATGCGCCCGTCGGAGTCGCAGGCGAAGAACGCCGCGTTGGGCGCCGGGTAGTAGTCGTCGAGCAGCTCGAACAGGTAGGCGAACCCGCACTTCTCACAGCCCCGCGCCTCGCGCCGGAACCCTGCGTTGCGGTCGGTCCCCATGGAGCGGTTGCCGCAGTGTGGACAGATGAAGTAGTGCTCGCGCGCCATCGGCGGTGAGGATAGAGATACGTGCTTAGGAATATTCGAAGAACCGCCTCGGGGCGCCCAGGCCCGCCGGCCGCGCGGGCGACGGGACCGGCCGGCAGCTCACCACGCCTGCCGGCGGCTCACATGAGCCGGGTCTGGGCCGGCTCGGGCAGGGGCGGCTCCAGGCCCAGGTGAGTGTACGCGCGGCGGGTCGCCGCCCGGCCCCGCGGCGTGCGCTCGATGAGGCCTCGCTGGAGCAGATAGGGCTCGTAAACGTCCTCGATGGTGTCCTGCTCCTCCCCCACCGCCACCGCCAGCGTCGACAGACCGACCGGGCCGCCCCCGAACTTCTCGCAGATCACCCGCAGGATCTCGCGGTCGAGCCGGTCAAGCCCCTCCTCGTCGACCTCCAGCAGGTCCAGCGCGGCCGCGGCGACCAGTTCGCTGACCAGGCCGCCGTGGCGCACCTCGGCGTAATCGCGGACGCGGCGCAGTAGCCGGTTGGCCACGCGCGGAGTGCCGCGGCTGCGCCGGGCGATGGCCACCGCGCCGGCCGGCTCGATCTCCATCCGCAGGAGCCGCGCAGAGCGGGTCACGATGCGCGCCAGGTCCTCGGGCCCGTAGTGCTCCAGGCGGTGGCGGATCCCGAAACGGTCGCGCAGCGGCGTGGTCAAGAGCCCCGCGCGGGTCGTGGCCCCGATGAGGGTGAACGGCGGCAGGGGCAGCGTGACGATGCTTGCGCCCGCCCCCTGGCCGACGGTGATGGGCAGCACCCCGTCCTCCATGGCGGGATAGAAGGTCTCCTCCAGCGCACGCGGCAGGCGGTGGATCTCGTCGACGAAGAACACCGCCCGCGGTTCGAGCGCGGTGAGAAACGACGCCACGTCGCCCTTGCGCTCCAGCGCCGGGCCCGCGGTCTGGACGAAGGGCACGTCGAGCTCGGCGGCGATGATCTGGGCCAGCGAGGTCTTGCCCAGGCCCGGGGGACCGGCCAACAGCACGTGGTCCAGCGCCTCGCCGCGCGAGCCGGCGGCCTCGATGGAGACGGAGAGCTGGTCGCGGATCGCCTCCTGGCCGACGAAGTCCTCAAGCCGCCGGGGCCGCAGCGATCGTTCGAGCTCCAGCTCCTCGTCGCCGGGCAGCTCCTCGGGGTCCTGGATGCGTGAGACGCTCACCGCCGTGCGCTCCGCAGGGCGTGGGAGATGAGGTCCTCGGTGCTGTCACCGGCGGCGCCGTCGAGCAGCGCGTCGATCTCGTTGGCGCTGTAGCCCAGGCCGAGCAGCGCCTCGCGGGCCAGCGTGGCCGGATCGTCGGAACGGCTGACGGTGATGGAGTCCTCGGGCAGCGTGGCGCCCACCTTCTCGCGCAACTCGACGACGATCCGCTCAGCCGTGCGCTTGCCCACCCCGGGCGCCGCCTGCAGCCGCGCCGCGTCCCCGGCGGCGACCACCCGCAGCAGCTCCCGCGGCGGCGCGCCCGAGAGGACGGCGAGCGCCACCTTGGGCCCGACCGCCTGCACGCCGAGCAGCATGAGGAACAGCTCACGCTCCTCCTCAGAGGAGAAGCCATAGAGCGCCAGCGCGTCGTCGCGGACGATCAGGTGGGTGTGCAGGAGCACGTCGCGCCCGACGGCCGGCACGTGCTTGAGCGTCTCCGCCGAGACGGCCAGCCGGTACCCGACCCCGCCGCAGTCCACCACGACGTGGTCCCCGCGGCGCACCGCCACCTTGCCGGAGATCAGCGCGATCACGCCGAGACCCCCGCCACCGCGCGGGCCAGCGGCGAGTGGTTGAGATGACAGATGGCCACGGCGAGGGCGTCAGAGACGTGATCGGGCGTCGGCGGCGCGGCCAGGCCCAGCAGGCGGGTGACCATGCGCGCGACCTGCGCCTTGTCGGCGCGGCCGTTGGCGCACACCGCGCCCTTGACCTGCTGGGGCGTGTAGGACCGCGTCGGCACGCCCCGCTGGCCGGCAGCCAGCAGGACCACGCCTCGCGCCTGGCCGACGGCGAAAGCCGTGCGGACGTTGGCGCCGAAGTACAGCTCCTCGATGGCCATCGCCTCGGGCTGATGCTCGTCAAGGAGCTCCCCCACGCGCTGATGGATATCGGCGAGGCGGCGCTCGAGCGGGACTCCCGGACGGGTCCGGATCACCCCCTCCCCCACCGCGCGCAGGCGCGGACCGACGCCGCGGACAATGCCGTAGCCGGTGTTGGCGGTGCCGGGATCGATCCCGAGGACGAGCATGGACAGACATTCTCCGTGCGCGCCCGGACGCCTCCCGCCGTGGCCCGCATGCCGATGTCAGCGCTCTGTCAAGCGCGGGCCCGGCGGCGCAACCAGCCGCCGCGTCTGCTGTTCTAGCGGGTGTCATTCGCTTGGTTCCCTTTCCAGTCAGCCGCGGGGCGCGGCGCAGAGCCTCGGTCGTGCTGTACCTGTGCGCCGGCGTGCTCGCCGCGGCGGCCGTCCTGGCCGGGCCCGCCGGCGCGGCCCGCTCACGCGCGCCCGCCCTCGCGCCCGCCAACACCGTCGTGGACGGACCCAGCGCGAGCATCCGCTCGCTCGACGGGCTGGCGGTGGCCCGCGACGGGGGCGGCGGCCTCGTCTACACCAAGGCGGTGGGCGGCGTGGCCCACGTGTTCCTCTCGCGGTTGGCCGGCGGCGCGTTCGGCGCGCCGGTGCAGGTTGACCCCGGGCTGGTGGGACCGTCCTCACAGCCGGTGGTCGCCGCCGGGCAGAACGGCCTGGTGCTGGTGGCCTTCATCAACGCCGGCACGTTGTACGTGGCCCAGGCGCCCTCGGGCGCCAGCGCGCTCGGCGCGCCCGCCGCGCTGTTCACCGGCGCGGCCAACCCGTCGATCTCGATGAGCAACTTCGGCAAGGCGTATCTGGCTTTCACCAACACGGCGGGCGCCGGCGGCGGCGATGTGCGCAGCGCCTATTACTTCCAGGGCCAGTGGGCGTTGGAGTCAAGCCCGCTTGACGCCACGGCCGCCGACGCGGCGGGAATCGGGACGGGCCGCCCCGATGTGGCCGCGTCCGGCGACGGGGTCGGGATCGTCGCCTGGGGTGAGGCCGGCCACATCTACGCCCGCCGGGTGACCACGACGACGCCCAGCACCGCGGTCGAGCAGGCCGATCCCCCGGGTATCGACGGATGGTCTGAGACGTCGTCCGGCCTGCCGTCGGTCGGCACCGGGGGCGACTCGACGTTCGCCGCGGTCGCCTTCCAGGAGATCGTGAGCAGCGGCTCGGCGATCCAGTCGCGGGTGGTGGTCAACCGGCTGCACGCCTCGGGCTTCGACGGCTCCTCGGAGGTGGACGGAGCCAGTACCGGCGGCCCCGAGGGCGCCGACCAGCCCCAGATGGCGATCACCGAATACGGCGCCGGCCTGATCACCTCAGAGACCAATGCCACCCACCAGCTGGACGGCACCGTCGTCGGGCAGGGGGAGAACCGCGGGCCCACCGAGCGTGTGGACTCGCTGGCCAACACGGGCGACCCCGACGCCGTCCCCTCCAGCGCCGGGCTCATCTCCACCATCATCGCCTGGCAGCAGACGCCCGGCGTCGCGGGACCGGCTGAGATCCGCATCCGCTACGCCGGCGACGGCGCGGACCTCGGCGCCGAGCAGGTCGTGTCCAGCCCCTCGCTCGGGGCCGCCAACGCCGACGAGGGGCTGGTGGCCGCCGGAGACGTGGCGGGCGACGCCGCCGTGGCCTGGGTTCAGGGCAGCGGCGCCAGCACGGCAATCGTCGCCGCCCAGCTCTTCAAGCCCCCGGGGGGCTTCGTGGCCTCCAACAGCTTCGGCTACGTCACCACCGCCTCTCCGTTGCTGCACTGGTCGCAGTCGTCGGAGCTGTGGGGCGCGCCCACCTACGCGCTGCGCATCGACGGCGCGCCCGTGGGTCAGACCGGCGCGACGCAGATGGTGGTCCCGGCGCCGCTGGCCAACGGCCGCCACACCTATCAGCTCACCGCCACCAACCTGGCCGGGGTGGCCACCAACGCCTCGCCGGCGACGGTGTTTGTCGACACCGTGCCGCCCCGGGCGACGTGGAAGCTGAGCGGGACGTCGATCGTCAACACGCGCGAGCAGCTGCGCATCACTTACACCGACCCATCGCCCGCCGGGCTGCCCAGGTCCGCCGCCTCGGGCGTGTCGACCGCGTACGTGAACTGGGGCGACGGCTCACCGCGGGCCCGCATCCGCCGCACCTCGGCCGCCCACGTCTACCGGCGCATCCGGACCGACACCATCACCATCACCCTCACCGACCGCGCCGGCAACACGACCCGGATCGTCCGCAAGCTCAAGATCAAGGCCAAGCCCAAGCCCAAGAAGCGAAAGAAGGGCCACCCCGCCCACAAGAAGGGCCGCGCGGCCCACACCGCGGCTCAGCGCCCGACGCAGGCGGTGCTGTGATGAAGGTTGGGGTCCGTCAGGCGCACGACGCGCCAAGGGCCCGCCGTGGCCACGGTCTCGGCGTGGGTGAGACGCGGGTCGATCTTGGCCGGGCCGCCGATCTGCGCCGCCTTGGGTCCGACGAAATCGACGCCGGGGGCGCGCATCGAGGTCCCCACGCGCTGCAGAGTGACGCCCAGCTTCCAGGCCAGGGCGGTCTGAGCCGAGTGATTGATGGCGGTGAAGCTCGAGGAGCACGGCAGCACGGCCGCCTTGCCGCCGGCGGCCGCCACCGCCTGGGTGAGCGTGTCGAGCAGGTGCACGCCCTGGGAGGCGAAGCGCTCATCGTCTCGCGCGATGCTGATCTGGGTGGTGGTGAACGGGATGCACGCCGCGGCCACCACCACGGCGGCCCCTGCCATGACCGGGCGGCGCAGAGAGCCGGCCAGGCCGCCCACCAGGCGGGCCAGCTCCGCCAGGCCGACGCCGCCCAACACCGTGGTGAGCGCCGCCGCGGGCAGGAAGAAGCGCTCGAGGCCCGGATAGCCGTCCAGGGTCTCGCCGACGACCACCACCCACCAGCCGGCGATGAACGCCGCGATGGCCAGGATCGTCTTGTTGCGGTCGCGCACCCAGGTGATGACGACCGCGACGACCGCCAGGATCAGCGCGGGCAGCAGCTGGTCGCGCACGCCGCGGGCCAGGATCGACCTCAGGACGTCAGAGCCCAGATGACCGTTGTAGTCGGCCGCGTGCGTGGCGGCCAGGAAAGGCTGACCGGTGGTGACCCACGGCGGGACGAACCAGCCGATGGGCTGTACGGCGAGGCCCGCCAGCAGGACCAGCCGCATGGCCGGCCTGGAGAAGGCCGGCTCGCGGAACCACAGCCAGATGGCGTAGAGGCCCAGGAACGGCCACCATTCGGGACGGATCAGCCCGCCGGCCACCATGATCAGGTAGGCCTGGAGATGGCGGCGGTCGATCAGGCGATCCACCGCCCACACCGCGACGGCGACGAGGATCGCCTCCGAGGTCCCGTGCAGGAAGTAGTAGTACCAGGCCTGATCGTCGCGGCCGGTGAGAATGATCCCGATCGCCGCCAGCAGCCCTGCAAAGTTGCCCAACCATCCGCCACCGGCCAGCCGGCTGGTCAGCTTCCACGTTCCCCACAGGGCCAACAGCCCACCGATGCGCGCGGTGATCACCCACAGCGTGGGCGCGGCGCCGCCGAACAGGCCGTAGATCGTGGTGAAGATCATCGGCAGCGGCTTCCACGAGGGGCCGCCGTTGACGATGAAGCTGGTGTGCGGGTCAAAGACCTCGTGTCCCCAGACGATCCACGACCAGGGGTCATAGCTGGGCACCGTGGGCAGGATGACCGCCGACAGCGCGGCCAGGATCACGCAGGCCAGCACGCCCAACGCGAGCGGCGAGCGCCCCGCGGCGCGCAGGGAGGCGGCCAGTGAGGCTCCGTGAGACTCCCCGGAGCCGACAGAGCCGGTCGCGGGTGGCCGCTGCTGCGGCGAGTCGACGGCTGACATCGGCGGGCGATTGTAGCGGTGGGCCAGGAGCCCTTCGTCATGCGGTGGCAACGATGGTGGCGGGGGCCCTCGCCCTGTTGGCGCTGGGCCTCGCGAGCCTCACGGTCGGCGCGGCGCCCGCCGCGGCGCAGGTGGGGCCTGCCTATACCGCCACGCCGCCGACGCCGGGCGCCCTGTACCGCGACGGGCCCAACGACCGTTGGTTGCTGGGCGGCGCCTGGCTGTCTCGCGCCGACCCCACCGACGCCGGAGTGGCGGCGGGCTGGTGGCGCAACGTCGCCTCCACCGACGGATGGAGCCCGGTCACCGTCCCCAACTCCTTCAACGCCGGCGATCTCTCGGATGCGTCGGCGCACGGGTCGGTGGGTTGGTACCGGCGCGACTTCACGATCCCGCCCAACGCGTTTGCCTCCTACGTGCCGGCGCGGTTCCGCAGCTGGATCCTGCGCTTCGAATCGGTCAACTACCGAGCGACGGTGTGGCTCAACGGCCGCAAGCTCGGCTCGCACGCGGGCGAGTACGTCCCCTTCGAGTTCGCGCTCAAGGGCCTGCGCTCGGGGGTCAACCGCCTCGTCGTCCGCGTCGACAACCGGCGCGACAACGGGGATCTGCCGCCCGGGACGGGTGGGTGGTGGAACTACGGCGGGATCAACCAGGAGGTGTATCTGCGCTCGGTGCAGGTGGCCGACATGTCGCCGGTGGTCATCCGCCCCGTCCTCCCCTGTCCGACCTGCGCGGCGCAGATCCAGGAGCAGGTCACCGTGCGCAACCTGACCAGCACGCCCCAGACGCTGGCCCTGCACGGCACCTATGGCGGCGCGGCGGTCGACTTCGGCGGGCACACTCTCGCGCCCGGCGCGACGTGGTCGGCCCGGGCGGCGATCACCATCCCGACCCCGCATCTGTGGTCACCGACCGACCCTTTCCTCTACCACGCGGGGCTGACGCTGTCAGACGCCCACGGCCGGCCGCTGCAGGGCTACACCGACTTCAGCGGGATCCGCAGCATCACCGTCGGCCCCGGCGGGCAGCTGTTGCTCAACGGCCGCGTGCTTGACCTGCGCGGCTTTGACCTGCAGGAGCTCAACGTCCAGTCGGGCGCGGCGCTCTCCCCCACGCAGATCCAGACGATGGTCAGCTGGATCCGGGAGCTGGGCGGCAAGGTCATCCGTGCTCACTATCCGCTCAACCCGGAGATGGAGGAGGCGGCCGACCGCGACGGCCTGCTCATCTGGTCCGAGGTCCCCGTCTACCAGACCAACTCGGCCTATCTGACGCGCGCCGGATGGCTGAACTTCGCCCACAACATGTTGCGCACCAACATCCTCACCAACGAGAACCATCCCTCGATCCTGGTCTGGAGCATCGCCAACGAGCTCGGGACGCCACCCAGCGACGCCGAGGCGCGCTACATCGCGGGGGCCACGCAGATCGCCCATCAGCTCGACCCGACGCGGCCGGTGGGCATGGCCATCTCCAGCTGGCCCGGCGTCGCCTGCCAGGCCGCCTACGCGCCCCTGGACGTGCTCGGCTTCAACGACTACTTCGGCTGGTTCGACGCCGGCGGGGGCACCACCGACGACCCTGACCAGCTCAGCCCGTTCCTGGACTTCCTGCACGGCTGCTACCCCTCCAAGCCGCTGATGATCACCGAGTTCGGTTTCGAGGGCAGCCAGAACGGACCGTCCGAGCAGCGCGGCACCTACCAGTACCAGACGGCCCAGGCGGCCTTCCATCTGGGCGTGTTCGCCTCCAAGCCCTACGTCGCCGCGGCGATGTGGTTTGACCTGCAGACCTTCCCCTCCAAGCCCGGCTGGAGTGGCGGGGACCCCTTCCCCCATGCCCCGTTCGTGATGAAGGGGGCGCTCGACCTGCAGGGCAACCCGGTGCAGCCGCTGTTCTCGACGCTCCAGTCGATCTTCACCTCCACCCAGCAGATCTCCCCGGCGCCGGCCGCGCAGAAGCGGCGCGGACAGCGCGGGCGGCGAACGGTGGCCCGGGCGCGTGGGCGGTAGACGTAGGCCCCGGGTGCGCGGGCGGCGAACGGCGGCCCGGGCGCGCCGGCCGCCGACGTAGGCCTCCGGAAAGCGCCGATCCCGGACCCGCGCCGTGTGGCGGACAACCGCCTCAGGCGCAGAATCCGGGATCGCGGGGCCTCCCTGTGGGCCGCAAGTACGGGGGTCAGCCGACGGTGCGCGCCGGCCGACCCCCTCAGCCTGTTGCTCGTGACGTGACCTACGCGGTGGTCACCAGCAGCGTGTGGGGTCCGTTGCCCTGGACCGGCGCCGTGACCTCCACTCCCCGGTTGGTATTGCGCACGGTCGCGTTGCTCACCGGCCTGCCGTCCACCACCACGCTGGCGGGCGTGGAGCCGGCCGGCAGCGTGTGCCCGATCTCGACCGAGCGCAGGTTCAGGTCGTGCAACGTCAGCCGGGTCTGGAACCGGTTGCCCGAGTGCGACGCGAACACGTCGATCGACCCGTTGCCCATGCCCAGGCGGATGTTGGATCCGGCCACACTGGGCTGATCGGGCGGCACCTGCGGGACGACCTGCAGCGCGCCGTCGCCCAGGAACGGGCGCACGCCGAGCTGCTGGTGCACGACCGGCCACACCGTGCCGTAGTTGTCCCAGGCCTGCATGAACATCGAACGGCACGTCCAGCAGCGATTGATGTTCGCGGGAATGCCGTTGGCCGCGACGCCGTTGGGCGCCGACGGGTAGATCTCGGGCATCGCGCCGGGCATCTCATCCGGGGTCCCGCCGGTCGCGGGCTCGGAGAACATGGCCTCGGCGTTGGCGTCGGTGTAGCGCTGCTGCTGATCGGCACCCAGGCGTCCATAGTTCCCCTCGCCCACGGCCGCGATCGCGGACGTGAGGCCGAAGATCTCAAAGTCGCCCTTGCCGTCGGCACCACCGCCACAGCCGGTGTGGAACAGACCCAGGCTGCCGGGCCGATCGCCGCTGAAGCAGGGGCCCTCGCGACCGGAGAGCGCCGCCACGGCGTGATCGGGCGAGGCCACGCCCGGGGTCACCTGGTCTCCGTTGGTGAGCTCGGCCTCCATCGGCACCACCCCGATCCAGTGCTTCTGGAAGTTCTGGGTGTTGCCCGGGTTGAACAGCGAGTCGGCGTACTGCTGCACCGACGGATCCCACCAGGTGGCCTCGAACTGCGAGCGCAGCTTGTCGGCGAGCCCGTTGGCCCACGTCGCGGTGGCCGTGTCGCCCTTGGACTGGGCCATGTCGGCCAGGTCATACAGGCCGCGCATGTAGTAGACGCCGTTGTCGAGCTTCTCCTGGCCCATGCCCGGACGCTCGACGTTGCCCGAACCCTCGGGCCAGCCGTCGTGGTCGACGTCGAGGCGCTGGTTGACGACCTCCATGTTGCGCTTGGCGAAGTCGTACATCTCGTCGCGGAAATGGTTGTCGCCGGTCCACCGCCATACGAGCGCCACGGCGCTCGGGAACTTGACGGTCTCGTCGGTGTTGAAGTCGTTGGTCGCGGTGCCGTCGCTGGCCACCGTCTGACTGTCGTGACCGAAGTAGACCGAGCCGTCCGAGACGGTCTCGTGCACGACGATCCCCGACCCGTGGTTGAGGATGTCGGAGACGTCGCGCAGTGCGATCAGGTGATCCTCGATCGTCTTGAACTGGCCGACGGCCACCGCCGCGAACGCGGTGTACTCCCCGTCGGTGGAGAACATCCACGGATAGTCCGGGAACCCGGCGGCGAACCACTGGGCGTGCGCCACGGTCCCCAGCGGCGCCGGGAACTGCGTGCCCTGGTCGGTCCACCGGATCTGCAGGTTGGACGCGGTCTGGGTCAGATCGGCGAGGTTCTGCTTGCCCCACGTGATCGCGTTGGCGAGCGTCGGATCGCCCGGGAGCGTCACCTGGGTGTTGCGACCCAGGGCCTGCCGGGAGGCGATCTTCTGGGCCAGCTCACCCGCCGGATCGCTGATCGCGCCGGCCAGCTCAGACTTCGCGGCGCTCATGCCCTGATCTGACCCGGCCACCGCGATCCACAACGTCGTGGAGCCGCCCGCCGGGATCGTGACCCGGTAGCGCAGCTCGCCGCCGGTGCCCTTGCCGAAGGGCCCGTCGTCGCATGCGCTGGGCAACGAGGTCGAGTCGTCGGCCTGGCAGACGGTGTTGCCCTGCGGCCCGCGGAAGGCGCCGCCCTGCGCGGCCGCCGTGCCCGAATCGGGCTTGAGGCTCGAGCCCACCAGCGCCGCATAGTGGTGCACCGGCGCCCCGTGGCCGATCGAGCCGTCGTCGGTGAAGGCGAGGTTCTGTCCGTCGAAGCTGCCGTGATCGGGCAGGTTGTCGCTCGCGTTGGGGACGACGCCGCTGAACCCCCACGGGAAGGCGCCCATGAGCTCTGAGTGCGCGTCGACCTTGACGGTGAACGTGCGCTTGGCGCCCGGGTTGGTCATCTTCAGGCCGAACAGCACGGCCCGGTGCGCGTCGGGGGCGAAATCGGTGCGCTGCAGGCGCAGTCCGTCGGTGGTGGGAAGGTCGTAGCGCGTGTAGCCCCAACCACTCGTGAACTTCGTGGCCTGGCCCACCCATGTGTCGTTGATGCCGAACCAGACGCCGTCGGCCAGCTTCAGCGGGGGCGCCCAGACGCCGCCCATCTCACCGTCGATGTGCCATCCGTTGGCGTAGAAGCGGCCGTCCTGGAAGGCCTCCGCATAGGACCGCCGGCCGGCCGCGACCTCGCGACGATCCTGGAGACGATTCGTGGTCGACAGCTCAGGCGTCGCCGCCTGTGCGCCGGCGCAGCAAAGCAATGCCCCCACAACCCCCAATAACACGGCTCGGTTCAAGCGCATCCGGACCTCCCTCTCGACTAAAGCGCTTTAGAAACAGTGCTACGGTTACCCGCGGCAGGTGCGGATGAATCGCCCAATTGCGAACTCCGACGAAGGTTCCCGCCGCCGTCCCACCATTGCCGATGTGGCCCGGCGCGCGGGCGTTTCCCCTGCGCTGGTGTCCTTTGCCTTCAACGATCGCCCGGGCGTCTCGGCCCCCACGCGCGAGCGCATCCTCGTCGCCGCCAAGGAGCTGCGGTGGCGTCCCAGCGCCTCCGCCCGGGCGCTGACCCAGGCACGCACGCAGACCGTGGGCCTGGTGCTCTCGCGCGGCGCCGACGAGCTCGAGGTGGACTCCTTCTTCGTGCGCTTCCTCTCGGGTGTCGAGCGCACCCTGGCTCGCGCCGACTACGCGATGCTCTTGCAGCTGGTGCCCGCCACCGACGCGGCGGCGACGCTCGGCGCCTACGAGCGCCTGATCAGCGCCGACCGCGTCGACGGCTTTTTGCTCACCGATCCCGAGCTCGAGGACCCCCGCTTCCCACTCCTGGCCCAGGCGGCGGTACCGGTGGTCATCGCCGGGCGGCCGGCCGCCGCGGCGCCGTTCCCATGGCTGGAGACCGAGCACGATCGCGGGATCAGCCTGGCGGTGGCGCATCTCACGGGCCTCGGGCACGAGCGCATCGGCTTCCTCGGCGGCTTACGGGCCTACGAGCACGTCCAGCGGCGCTACATCCGGTGGCGCGAGGCGATGGGAGCCGGCGGCCTCGCCGACGACCGTGCCGCCTTCGCGGACCCAGATCTGAGCGCCGCCGCGGCCCGGGTGCTCGACCACGAGCCGACGGCGGTCATCTGCACCAGTGACACGCTGGCCATCGCGCTGATCCGCGCCGTCCACGACCGCGGACTGTCGGTCCCTGACCATCTCTCGGTGATCGGGTTCGACGATTCGCTGCTGGCCGCGCTGTCCTCGCCGGCGCTCACCTCGATACGTGTCGACTACACCGCGTTCGGCGCCGCCGCCAGTGCGGCGCTGCTGGCCGTCGTCGACGGCGCGCAGGCGCCCCCCTACCGCCCGGAGTCACCGACACTCGAGGTGCGGGCCTCGACCACACGGCCACCGCAGGTACAAGATTTATGAAGAGGAGGCATGGATCTGACAGGGGTGGGTAAACAGCGCATACCCCGGCGCATCTCTATTCGGGGGACATACAACATCCAGGAGGAGAATCGTGCACACCAAGCTCGCAGGTGCGGGAGCCATCCTTGCGTGCGTCGCCGTCGTGCTCGCCGGTTGTGGGAGTTCCAACAGCAGCAGCAGCGGCAGTGGCGCGGGGGCGAGTGCAGGCGCCAGCAGCAGCTCAGGAGGTACAGCCATCAAGGGTGGGCCCGCGGTGACAGCCGCGATGGCCAGCAACCCCAAAGGCAGTGTTACATGGTGCATCGGCAAGGACACCACCGGGGCGTTCAGTCAGGTGGTGAGTCTCTACAACCAGTCGCACCCCGGTGTGCACGCGAAGTTGCTGGAGCTGCCGACATCGTCTGACCAGCAGCGGACGCAGCTCATCCAGCGTGAGCAGGCCAAGTCGTCTGAGTGCGACGTGCTCGGCATGGACGTGATCTGGACCGCCGAGTTCGCGGCTCAGGGATGGCTGCGCGATGTCACCTCGGCGCTTCAGTCGCGCTCGTCGAGTTTCATCCCCGCCACCCTGAACACCGTCAAGGACGACGACAAGGACTGGGCGGTGCCGTTCAATACCAACGCCGGGCTGCTCTTCTACAACAAGAGCAAGGTGCACACGCCCCCGACCACCTGGCAGCAGGCCTACCAGATGGCCAAGTCCGACGGCGGCATCGGCTACCAGGGCGCCTCGTATGAGGGCCTCACCGTCGATTTCCTGGAGATGCTCTACGGCGCGGGCGGCAGCGTGGTGTCCTCGAACGGCAAGTCGGCGACCATTGACTCGCCCCAGGCCCAGAAGGTCCTGGCCTTCATGCAGCAGGGACTGAAGGACGGCGCCGCTCCGCAGTCCAACCTCACCTACATGGAGGAGGAGTCGCGCAACGCCTTCCAGGACGGCAAGGTGTCGATCCTGCGCAACTGGCCGTACGTGTACGCGCTGGCCAAGCAGGCGCACGTGAACTTCGGCGTCGAGCCGCTCCCGGCCTGGTCAGGCGGCAAGGCCGCCAGCGTGCTGGGCGGGTACAACCTGGGGATCTCGACGTACTCGAAGAACCCCGGCGCGGCGTTGAGCTTCATCAACTTCGCCACCGGCCCGGCGGCGCAGAAGAAGTTCTTCATCAAGTCCTCGCTGCCGGCGGTGCTGACCCAGACATACAAGGACCCCGCGGTGGTCAAGTCACAGCCGTTCGCCCCGCAGCTGCTCAAGGCGGTGCAGAACGGGATCCCGCGTCCGGTGTCACCGGTGTATCCGCAGATCAGTGAGGCGATCTACAAGAACGTCTACTCGGCGCTGTCCAACGGCACCTCGCCGTCCTCGGCGCTGCAGTCCGCGCAGAGCCAGATCACCGCGGCCCTGCACACGTTCTAGCCGCGATGTCCACTGCGCAGGCAACCATCGCCGCGCCTCGCCGGCGCCGCCGCTCGGGTCTCTCCGAGCGGCGGCTCGCCGTCGCGATGATCTCCCCGTCGCTGGTCGTCATCGCGATCGTTGCGGCCTACCCGATCCTGTATGCGATCTGGCTGTCGTTGCACCAGTACAGCGTCATCCATCCCGGGCTGTCGCGCTGGGTGGGGGTCGACAACTACCGCGACGCCCTGACGTCAAGCGCCTTCTGGAGCGCGGTCAAGGTGACCTTCGTCTTCACCGCGATCTCCGTCGCGCTGGAGCTCGTGCTCGGCATGGGCATGGCGCTGCTGATGCACACGGCCTTCCGAGCGCGCTCGGTGTTGCGCGCCGTCGTGCTGGTGCCGTGGGCGATCCTGACCGTGGGGACGGCGCTCATCTGGCGCTACATCGTGGCGCCCGACTCCGGCTTTTTGAACCAGATTCTCCAGGCGCTCCACCTTCCGGGCGGCCACACAGTGTGGCTGGCCCATAACGGCTACGCACTGGCGGTGATGGTGTTCGCCGACGTGTGGAAGACGGCGCCGTTCATGGCGCTGCTCCTGCTCGCGGGCCTGCAGGTGATCCCCGAGGAGCTCAACGACGCCGCCAAGGTCGACGGGGCCACCGCGTGGCAGCACTTCGTCAGGGTCACGCTTCCCCTGCTCAAGCCCGCCATCCTGGTGGCGCTGATCTTCAGGACGCTTGACGCGTTGCGCATCTTCGACCTGCCCTACGTCCTCACTCAGGGGTCCAACGGGACGACGACGCTCTCGCTGCTCTCCTACCAACAGCTGACGCAGAATCAGCTCATCGGTCCGGGCTCGGCGCTGGCGGTGCTCACCTTCATCATCGTGATGGCGGTGTCCTTCGTCTACATCCGGGTCGCCGGAGAGAACATCCGGCAGATGGCGGCTGAGCGATGACCTCCACGGCACGTATCGAACGCTCGTCGGTGGGCGCCCAGAGCCGCCCGCGCTCCCGCGGAGCATCGGGACTGCGGCGGTCGCGCCGCGCCAGTGTGCTGCTCTGGATCGGCGTGGTGGCGACCGTCGTCTTCTGCCTGTTCCCGTTCTACTGGATCATCAACACGTCGCTGAAGACCGGCGCGGAGCTGTCGACGGGACATCTTTTCCCGCACCACCCATCGTTTGCCAACTACACCTCGATCTTCAAGAACGGGGACTTCACGACGGCGCTGCGGACCAGCGCCATCGACGCGGGCTCGGCCACGCTCATCGCGCTCGTCGTCGGCTCGTTTGCCGGCTATGCCTTGGCGCGACTGCGCTTCCCGCGCAAGTTCTTGATCCTCGCCATCGTGCTGTCGATCTCGACCTTCCCGCCGATTGCCATCGCCGCGCCGCTGTTCAAGATCTGGACCGACATCGGCCTCTACAACACCTACCTGGGGCTGATCCTGCCCTTCCTGACGTTCGTGCTGCCGCTCACCATCTACATCCTCGTCTCGTTCTTCAGGGAGATCCCCAAGGAACTGGAGGAGGCTGCCTTGGTGGACGGGGCCACTCACTTCCAGGCGTTCCGCAAGGTGGTGCTGCCGCTCGCCGCCCCCGGGCTGGTGACGGCGGGGCTGTTGTCGTTCATCTTCGCCTGGAACGAGTTCCTGCTCTCGATCACGCTCACCAGCACGGCCGCGCGCCGCCCGGTCTCGGCGGCGATCGCGTTCTTCACCGGCAGCAGTCAGTTCCAGGTCCCGATCGGGACGATCAGCGCCGCACTGGTCACCATCACGATCCCGTTGATCGTGCTGGTGGTGATCTTTCAGAAGCGCATCGTGGCCGGGCTCACGGCCGGTGCGGTCAAGGGGTGATGCGTCCGTCCCAGCGCCGCTCGAAGGCCGATCGCGCTCCCACCGTCCACGCCTGGACGCGGTTGGCGATCGCGATCGGCTCCGGGCCGTCGGGCCCGACGGCGTAGAGCTCCGGCGCCTCCCCCAGGCGATCCAGCGCGGCCAGCACGCCGTGGCGCACCCGCTCAGCGTCGACCTCGCGCCCCGCGGCCCGCAGACCGCCCCACCCCAGCCACGAGTCAAACGGCCACACCGCGCCGCGGTGATAGGCGCCGGCGGAGAATTGCGGGTGCTCGGCCGACAGCGTGCGCAGCCCGAAGTCGCTGAGGACGTCGGGGCGACACAGCCGATCGGCGTAAGCGCCGCGCTGCGCGGCGGGCAGCGCATCGGCCCACAGCAGCCAGCCGAGCTGCGAGCCCGCGCCCGCCACGCGGGCGTCGTGCGCGTCGAGCGCCATCGTGTCGGGCGTGAAGGCGTGGGCGATCCGCTCAACGGTCTGATCGGCCAGCTTCAACCACCGCGCGTCGTCCGACAGG
>DASXCN010000570.1:0-4912 GCA_036491155.1 Solirubrobacteraceae bacterium
GCCAACCAGGTCGACTGCCAGACCTACAGCGACGTGATCCCGGGCACGATCGGCTCCTTCGGCCAGGCGGCGGGGGTCGGCTGCGTCTATCCGACCGCGGTCAAGACGATCGCGGACCAGCTCGACGCCGCCGGCTTCACCTGGCGCGACTACAACCAGGGCATGGGCTCCGATCCCTCGCGTGAGACCACGGTATGCGCCCACCCAGCGCTCAACAGCCTTGACAACACACAGTCGGCCACCGCCACCGACATGTACGCGACGCGCCACAACCCGTTCGTCTACTTCCACTCGATCATCGACGACACCACCCTGTGCGACACGCATGTCGTCAATCTCGATCAGCTCCCCCAGGACCTCTCGAGCGCGAGCAGCACCGCCAACTACACCTTCATCACCCCGGACCTCTGCAACGACGGGCACGACGCGCCGTGCGCCGACGGCGAGCCCGGCGGCCTGCCCCAGGCCGACTCCTTCCTCAAGACGTGGGTGCCGCGGATCACTGCGTCGCCGGCCTTCGAGCAGGACGGGCTGCTCCTCGTCACCTTCGACGAGGCGGCGACCTCGGACGCCAGCTCCTGCTGCGGCGAGATGCCCGGGCCGGGCAGCCCCGAGCCGGGCCAGAACGGCCCCGGCGGCGGCGACACCGGCGCGGTGCTGCTGTCGCCCTGCATCACGTCGGGCACGGTCTCCCGGACTCCTTACAACCACTACACGATGCTCGGCAGCATCGAGAACCTCTTCGGCCTGTCGCACCTCGGCTACGCCGCGCTGCCGGGAGCCACCTATTTCGGCGCCGACATCTTCAACCAGGCGTGCGGCTCGCCTCCGGTGGTGATGCAGCCCACCGTCCGCGTCCATGCGCCGCCGATCGCGTCCGCGTTCTCGACGCGCCCTCAGATCCGGGTGCGCTGGAGTGGCGGCAGTGTCTACACCGTCCAAGTGCGTTCGCTCACTGCGCGCAAGGTGCGATGGCGGACACTGGCGGCCGCCACCCACGAGAGCCATCTCACCTTCACCGGCGCGCTCGGGACGACCTATCGGTTCCGGGTTCGGGCCGCCAACGGTCCGTTCGCCACCGCCACCACCATCGTGCCCACCGGCACGCGGATCCCGCAGGGGCATTTCAGCTCCGGGTGGCGGGTGGTGCACCGCCGCGGCGCCTGGCTGCAGCGCGCCATCCAGACGGCCACCCCCGGCGCCCAGGTGACCCTGCGCTATGCCGGCGGCGCGCTGTCGGTGATCGGCGAGAGGACCGCGCGCGGCGGCGTGCTCCGCGTCATCCTCGACGGCCACGCGCGAACGCTGCACCTGCGCGCGCGCCGGCTTCAGCGCCGCCGCGTTCTCTACACGGCCGCCGTCATGCCCGGCGTACACCGCCTCCGGCTCGTCGCGGTCCGCGGGCTCGTCGCGTTGGAGGGGCTGGCGATCGCCTCAGGCACCGGCTGACGCGTCGTCATCGGCGCGGGCCGGTTGGGGCTCTGGCTCGGCATCGGGCGCGCCGTTCGCGGCGCTCTCGGTTCCCGGCCCCAGCTGACCACGCCGCGCCGCCTCCAGCGACTCGGCGACCATCGCGTCCAGTGCCGCGGTGCCCGATGGCTGAGCCGGCGCCGCCTGCGCCTCGCCGGAGGGAGCCGCCGCGCCACCCAGAGCTTGGACCAGCGGGCGCACCACGTCGACGGGAAACACGATCGTCGAGTTCTGGCCGCCACCGATCTCGCGCAGGGTCTGCAGGTAGCGCAGCTGCAGCGTCACCGGGTTGCGCCCGATCACGTCGGCGGCCTCGGCCAGCTTCGCCGCCGCCTGCGCCTCGCCCTCGGCGTTGATGATCTTGGCCCGCCGCTCGCGTTCGGCCTCGGCCTGGCGCGCGATCGCGTGCTGCATGCGCTCGGGGATCTCGACGTCCTTGATCTCGACCGTGGTCACCTTGATGCCCCACGGCTCGGTCTGAGCGTCGATCACCTCTTGCAGCGACGCATTGAGATGCTCACGCTCGGACAGCAGCGTGTCGAGGTCGACCACGCCCAGCACCGAGCGCAGCGACGTCTGGGCGATCTGCAGGGTCGCCGACTGGAAGCTCTCGACCTCGGTGACGGCTCGGCTGGGGTCGATCACCCGGTAGTAGGTCACGGCGGTGACCCGCGCCGGGACGTTGTCGCGCGTGATGATCTCCTGCGGCGGGATCGACAGCGTCACCGTCCGCAGGCTCACGCGGACCATCCGGTCAAGCCACGGGATGAGGAGTTGCAGCCCGGGGCCGCGGACCTCTGTCAGGCGGCCCAACCGGAAAACGATTCCGCGCTCGTACTCGCGCAGAACCCGGATCGCGCTGGCCACGGCGGTGACCGCGGCCACGAGGATCACGGCAAGGACAACGATGATGGCGGTGACCATGGCTACAACAGCTCCCATTCTTCGGCCGGGCGTACCGAGAGCGTTAGCCCGTTGAGGCGCTCGACGACGATCCGGTCGCCGGCGTGCAGTTCTTGCACCTCGTCCTCGTCAGTCGGTCCCAGCGACCGGCAGGCGCGCCAAAGGGCGCCGTCGACGGCGACGCTGCCCGTGGCGTCGGTCCACGTCCGCACCGTGCCGAGGTGTCCGATGATCCCCTCGGCTCCGGTCCGCACCCGCCGGTGGCGCACGGCGCTGACCTTTCGCACCGAGAAGGCCACTCCGCCGGCGCCGGCGGCGGCCAGCGCGCCACCGGCCAGCAGGGCGACGAGGATCCCGGCACCCAGCCCGCTGATCGCGAGCACCGCTCCGACGGCCATCACCAGCACGCCCGCCCCGCCCGCGATGCCTTGCGTGGGGTAGTGCGCTTCCGCGATTGCCACCACGGCCCCAAACACCAGCAAAGCGAGGCCTACCGACGTCATCGCTCAATCGTACGCCGCTGATGGCCCGCGCACGCCTGCGCGACGGTGGCCACGGGCGGCGCGACCGGTGGCTGGTGCCCGCCGCGGCCGGTGACCCATAGTCACATTCCGTATGACCCATAAAGGCCCCCGGGTGCTATTAACCGTTGAGTGCGTGGGATGTTTTCCGTCTGCGATAGCGCGCAATTCATCACTAAACGGCCCCGATTCCAGAGGAAGGCCCGATGACTAACGAAGAGATCCATCAGCTCGCCCAGCGTCTGCGCATCGACTCCATCCGGGCGGCGGCCGCCGCCAACTCGGGACACCCCACCTCGTCGATGTCCGCCGCGGACCTCATGGCGGTCCTGATGGCTCGCCACCTGCGCTACGACTACGCCAACCCGGAGAACCCCAACAACGATCACCTGATCTTCTCCAAGGGCCACGCCTCCCCGCTCGTCTACGCCATGTTCGCCGCCGCCGGCGCGATCACCGACGAGGAGCTGCTGACCTTCCGCCAGTTCGGCTCAAAGCTCGAGGGCCATCCCACCCCGATCCTGCCCTGGGTCGACGTGGCCACCGGCTCGCTGGGCCAGGGCATGCCGATCGCGGCCGGCGTCGCCCTGTGCGCGCGGGATCTGGATCGCCTCCCGTACCGCGTGTTCACCCTGTGCGGCGACTCGGAGATGGCCGAGGGCTCGATCTGGGAGGCCGTCGAGCACGCCGGCATCAACGGCCTGGACAACCTCGTCGCCGTTATCGATGTCAACCGCCTGGGCCAGCGCGGCGAGACGATGCACGGGTGGGACCTCGGTTCCTACGCCAAACGCGCCGAGGCCGCCGGCTGGCACACGATCGAGATCGACGGCCATGACATCGCCGAGATCGACCGCGCCTTCTCCGAGGCCGAGGCCACCGCGGCCAGGCCGACGATGATCGTCGCCCGCACCATCAAGGGCCAGGGCGCCACCGAGACCGCCAACGTCGAGGGCAAGCACGGCCAGCCGCTCAAGGATCCCGACAAGGCGATCGAGGAGCTCGGCAATGTCGGCCCGGTCCACGTCGACGTGGCCAAGCCCGAGAGCACCGGCACCCCGCACGTCTTTGACTCCGACCCGTCCGTTCCGCTGCCCACCTACGCGGTGGGCGGCGACGCGGTCCCGACTCGCAAGGCCTTCGGCGAGGGCGTGGCCGCGATCATGCAGCGCCGCGGCGACGTCGTCGTCATCGACGGCGAGGTCTCGAACTCCACGCACACCGACGAGGCGATCAAGAAGACGCCCGAGCGCTACTTCGAGGCCTACATCGCCGAGCAGATGATGATGGCCACCGCCATCGGCTTCCAGGTCCGCGGGTGGACGCCGTTCGTCGCCACCTTCGCGGCCTTCCACTCGCGTTCGTATGACTTCGTGCGCATGGCCGTCATCTCCCAGGCCAAGCTGTGCCTCAACGGCTCGCACGCCGGCGTCTCGATCGGCGAGGACGGTCCGTCGCAGATGGCGCTCGAGGACCTTGCCGAGTTCCGCGCCCTGGGCAGCTCGGTGGTGCTCTACCCGTCAGACCCCAATCAGACGGTGAAGCTCACCGAGGCCATGGCCGACCACGACGGCATCTCCTACCTGCGCTCCACCCGCGCCGGCCTGCCCACGCTCTATGGGCCCGACGAGGAGTTCAAGATCGGTGGGTCGCGCGTGGTGCGCGAGTCCGACGATGACCAGGTCACCTTGATCGGCGCCGGGGTCACTCTGCACGAGGCGATCAAGGCCGCCGACGCGCTGGCCGCCGACGGCGTCAACGCCCGCGTCATCGACCTCTACTCGGTCAAGCCCGTCGACGTCGCGACGCTCACCGCCGCCTCCCAGGCGACCGGCGGGCGGTTCGTGGTGGTGGAGGACCACTGGCCCGAGGGCGGGATCGGCGAGGCGGTAATCAGCGCCATGGCCGACTCCGACGAGCGCCCGCGGGTGGTCAAGCTCGCCGTCACGCACCTGCCGGGCTCGGGCAAGATGGCCGAGCTCCTGCACGACTGCGGCATCGACTCCGACGCCATCGTC
>DASXCN010000571.1:0-13406 GCA_036491155.1 Solirubrobacteraceae bacterium
CGCGTCACGCGTGCATCCCGAGCTTGGACGGGTGGCGGTACATGGTGGCCGGCGTGGCCGGCTTGTAGTGGAAGCCCAGTCGCTCGAGGTAGCCGCTGGTCAGCATCTCGGCGGGCGTGCGCTCGGGCACCGGCAGCGGCGGGATCGTTCCCGGGGGCGCGCCGAGCAGTCCGTCGTCGATGCCGGTGCCGCCGCTGTCGAGGGGAGCCGTCCCGGCGCATGGGCTGACGATCACCTCCGGCGGGGTGGGCAGGTTGGGGATCTCGTAATTGGGCTTTGACTCGAAGTCGAAGGCGGTCGCGATGTTGTTGGCGTACAGGTCGCGGGGCGTGAGCGCCGGCAGCCCGTAGCGGTAGCGGATCATCTTCAGAATCGACTCGAAGCCGTAGATGGAGTGATCGACGTGGCCGCGGCGGGCGTAGGGCGACACGAGCACCGCGGGGATGCGGAAGCCCATCTGGCCGAAGTCCTTGGCGAGATCCCGGCTCTGGCGCAGATCCGGAACCCGAGGCGGAACCACGTGATCGAAGAAGCCGCCCCACTCGTCATAGATCATGAACAGGGCGCCGCGCTTGAACTGCGGGGAGCTCATGAAGGCGTGCACGACGTCGGCGACGAAGGCCTGGCCGACGCGGATGTCGGCCAGCGGGTGCTCATCGCCGCTGGTGCCCTGGCTCTCGCCCTGAAAGGCCGGGTCCACGAAGGAGAGTGAGGGCAGCGTGCCGGCGGCGGCGCGCTCGTAGTACTCCTGGACCTGACCAGAGCGCGCCAGGCCCGGCGCGCCCCACAGCGCCGAGAGCGGCAGGTCGGTGTAGAAGTAGCGGTTCGACACACCGGCCTGGCTCAGCGCGTTGAAGATCGTCGTGTCCGGGAACCCGAGGCCCTTGGAGCTCACCGGCAGCGTGTTGTCCATCATCCCGTAGGACTGTGCGGCGTGCATGTACTCGCGGTTGGGGTAGGTGGGGCCCAGCAGTGAGCAGAAGAAGCGGTCAAACGTGGTGAACGCCTGGGCCGCGTGCGGGGTGAAGGGGACGTCGGCCTCCTCGTAGTACCCGATGGAGAAGACGTCGGAGGCGGCGCGCAGGAAGCCGTCCATGCGCCCGCCGTCAAGCTCGGTGCGCCCGCCGTCCCAGGAGTGATCGGGGTCCTCGAAGCCACAGCTCTGGGTGAAGGTGAGACGATGGGTGGAGAGCTGCTGCCCCGCCGGATTGGTGAACTGCAGCCCGGCCTGGCGGCCGTCGGCGCCCGGCAGCCACCCCAGGTAGTGGTCAAAGGAGCGGTTCTCCATCATCAGCACGACGAAGGTGTCGATGGGGAGGTTGCGCGGCGAGGGCAGCTTCACCCGGCGCTGGCGCCGGGCCGCCTCCGCGACGACGGTGTCTGGGTCGAGAACGAGTCCCATTCCCGCGGCGAGGCCGGCGCTGGCCGCCGTGCGCTTGAGGAAGTCGCGCCGCGTGTGGTAGGCGTCGGGATCGACCGTGAGCAACCGTTCCGCCTCGTGCGGAGACCGAATGTCGCTCATGCCGCCGGATAGTAGATCAATGTTTCACAGCCTGGTGCTAATAAGACGTGAAGCCGAGGCGCACTAACCTGAACGCCCGCCATGGCAATCAGATCAGACATCCGCAACATCGCGATCATCGCCCACGTCGATCACGGCAAGACGACCCTCGTCGACGCGCTGCTGTGGCAGTCGGGTGCCTTTCGCTCAAATCAGGACGTCGCCGAACGCGTGCTGGACTCGATGGACCTCGAGCGCGAGAAGGGGATCACGATCCTGGCCAAGAACACCGCCGTGCGCTACGGCGGGGTCAAGCTCAACATCGTCGACACCCCCGGCCACGCCGACTTCGGCGGCGAGGTGGAGCGCGGGCTGACGATGGTGGACGGCGTGCTGCTGCTGGTGGACGCCTCCGAGGGACCGCTGCCCCAGACGCGCTTCGTACTGCGCAAGGCGCTCGAGGCGCGGCTGCCGGTGATCCTCGTCGTCAACAAGGTCGATCGTCCCGACGCGCGGATCGACGAGGTCCTCGACGAGGTCTACGAGCTGTTCCTGGACCTCGACGCCGACGAGTCCCAGATCGACTTCCCGATCGTCTATACCAACGCCAGGGCCGGCGCGGCGTCACTGGACACGTCGGGATGGGCCGAGCCCGATGCCAACCTGCAGCCGCTCCTGGACCTGCTGGTGGAGCACATCCCCGCTCCCGAGTACGACCCCGACCAGCCGCTGCAGGCCCACGTCACCAACCTCGACGCGTCGCCCTACGTCGGGCGGCTGGCCATCTGCCGGGTGCGCCACGGCACGATCCGCCGCGGCGAGACCGTCGCCTGGTGCCGGCACGACGGCTCGATCGAGCGGGTCAAGGTCTCCGAGCTCTACGTCACCGAGGCCCTGGATCGCGTGGAGGCCGACGCGGCCGCGGCGGGCGAGATCATCTCGGTCGCCGGGATCCCGGAGATCACGATCGGCGACACCCTGGCGGACGCCGCCGACCCCCAGCCGCTGCCGGTGATCACCGTTGACGAGCCGTCGCTGTCGGTCACGATCGGCATCAACACCGGCCCGCTGGCCGGCCAGGACGGCACCCTGCTCACTGCCAGCCAAGTCAAGGCCCGGCTGGAGCGCGAGCTGGTGGGCAACGTCTCGCTACGCATCACGGAGACGGAACGCCCCGACGTGTGGGAGGTGCAGGGCCGCGGCGAGCTGGCCCTGGCGATCCTCGTGGAGCTGATGCGCCGCGAAGGCTTCGAGCTCACCGTCGGCAAGCCCCAGGTGGTCACTCGCGAGATCAACGGCAAGACCCACGAGCCGGTCGAGCGCATGAGCGTCGACGCTCCCGACGAATATGTCGGGGTCATCACCCAGCTGATGGCCCTGCGCAAGGGCCGGATGGAGCAGATGGTCAACCACGGCACCGGCTGGGTGCGCATGGAGTACCTCGTGCCGGCGCGAGGGCTGATCGGCTTCAGGACCGAGTTCCTCACCGAGACACGAGGTACCGGCCTGGTGCACCACGTGTTCGACCGCTGGGAGCCGTGGCACGGCGACCTGCGCACGCGGCCCACCGGTTCGCTGGTGGCCGACCGGCGCGGCACCGTGGCGGCGTTCGCGCTGTTCAACCTCCAGGAGCGCGGGATCCTGTTCGTCGAGCCGGGCGACGAGGTCTATGAGGGGATGATCGTCGGCGAGAACTCCCGCGCCGAGGACTTGGACGTCAACGCGGTCAAGGAGAAGCACCTCACCAACATTCGCTCCTCCACCGCCGACGAGCTGGTGCGCCTCGTCCCCAAGCGCGAGCTCTCGCTCGACCAGGCGCTCGAGTTCCTGCGCGCCGACGAATGCGTCGAGGTGACCCCCCACGCGGTGCGCCTGCGCAAGGTGACGCTGGACAAGACCCAGCGCGTGCGCGAGGCGCGGGCGGTGCGGGCCGCCGCGACCTCGGTGGCCTAGGGCCCGGTAGCCCGGCGTCGCCGGGGATCTCAGCGACCGCTCGGGTGCCCGCCGGCCGCTGGCCCCCGCCATGGCCGCCGGGGCACGGCGGCCTCGATCGAGACCACGGCGCCCGCACGGAGCCGGCGCCGCTCACGCAGCGCAGCCGGCAACAGTGGAACCGCCGAGAGAAGGGCCCGCGCGTGCGCTCGCATCCGGCGCTCGCGCAGAGCGCGCCATGCCCACGCGAGCTGGCGGTAGGCCACCAGCCCCAGCCACCGGGCCGGCCAGAAACGCGCGACGAGGATGAGCGTGTTGCGGGTGACGAGCGCGGCGGCGCCTCCGGGCAGCGCACTCGAGGAGCCCTCGGCGGCGTGGAGGGCCACCACCGGCTCATACCAGCAGGTCCATCCAGCCAGGCGCAGCCGCAGCGCGAGGTCCACATCCTCCAGGTAGGCGAAGTAGCGCTCATCAAAGCCCCCGACTTCCAGGACGGCGGAGCGGCGGTAGAGGGCCGCTCCGGCGCAGGCTCCGAACAGCTCTCCGGGGCTGTCCCACCGACCGTCGTCACGGCCGAAGCGACCGCGCTGCTCGCACACTCCGTCGCGGCGCAGAACGTCGCCGGCGTCGTCGACCATGCCCGGGTCGCGCAGCGACAGCATCTTGCAGGCCACCGAGGCCGCGACGGGGTCGGCCTGAAGCACGGCGGCCATCCGCGCCAGCCAGTCGCCGGCGAGCTCAACGTCGGTGTTGACCAGGGCGACCAGCGCGCCGGCCGCGGCGCGCAGACCGAGGTTGGCCGCGTGGGCGAAACCGGTGTTGTCGGGCAGCGAGATGACCCGCACCTCGGGGTGCTGGTCGTGCAGGTACCGCGCCGAGTCGTCGGTGGAGCCGTTGTCGACCACGATCACCTCGTGGGGCGTCAGCGTCTGTGTCGCGATCGACGCCAGGCAGCCCGGCAACCACCGCATGCCGTTCCAGTTGGGGATGAGAACCGTTGGCGCCGGCAGCCTCTCAGCCATTGAAGCCCGGCCCGGGGACGATCCGCGATGATGGCACGATGCAGCTCGCCGCCCGCCTCATCGGACTGCTCGGGGCGATCGTCGTCAGCGCGTGGTTTGCGCTCGGCATCCACCAAGCGCACGAGGTCGCGCATGCGACGAACGTGATCCAAGCGTCGCGCACTCTGACGGCGACGCAGGCCCGGGCGATCGACAGCGGGCTGGTCTCAGCGCGCACACTGGATCCGGACAGGGAGGTTGACATCCTGCGCGCCCGCGCCTCGATCAAAGCCGCTCAGCCCCGGCTCGCACAGGGCATCCTCGAACGTGTCGTGAACGCGGAGCCATCCAATCTCGAAGGGTGGATCTGGTTGGCGGGAGCCGCTCTGGGCAATCCACCGGTGGCTCACCGCGCCCTGGCCCAGATCGACAAGCTCGACCCGCGCGCAGACCTGCAGTAGTCCACGGGAGTCTCACCGTTCCTTGCGGCGCAGGAACGGGAGCTCGACGACGTAGTAGCTCACCGCCGCCGCCGCGGCGCTTCCGAGCACGGTGAGGATCAGCAGCACGGGCGTCGCCAGGTGGTGAATCCGGCCGGCGAGCCCGAGGCCGCCGGCGGAGAAGTGGGCGGAGTCAGAGCGCTCGCCCAGCAGTTCGGCGACGGCGAGGTGGTACAGGTACACGCTGTAGGACACCAGGCCCAGCCACGCCAGCGGCGCCCACGCCAGCACCCGTCTGGGGATCCCGCCGGCGTCCTCCCCGAAGACCGCCGGGGCCACGACGAAGACGCTCAGGCCTCCGGTCAGCACGATCCCGGCCAGCGTCCTCGCATACGGCTGCTTGGAGTGCAGCGAGACGATGATGTTGAACAGGCCTCCCGGATGGAGCACGGCGGTGGCGGCGGCCAGGCACGCCACGGCCGCGATCCAGCAGGCTCCCGGATGGGCGCTGACGATCCGCACCGCCCGAGCCGGCCGCTGGGCCCGGTCCGCGGCAACGCTGGCGACCGCCAACGCCATCCCCAGCGCCAGCCAGGTGCATTCGCCGAGCAGGGTGGTCGCCAGCAGGCTCGACACGATCAGCCGCGAGGCCGCGACCTGCACGAGCACGCCGACCATCATCATCACCGCGAGCGGCACGAGCTCTGAGCGGAGCCATGAGTCCGATCTCAGGCGACGGCGGAGCCGGCGGACGAGGATCGCCCACAGGGGCAGCGCGAGATAGAACGTCACCTCGACGCACAGGCTCCACGCCGGCGGGATCCCACCGCCGATCGTCCGCTGCGAGTAGGCCTGGAGGAAGCCGTAGTAACGCCACCAGTCGCCGCTGAAGACGCCGACGATGCCCGGGAAGATCGCCAGGATGGTCAGCGCCATCCAGTAGGCGGGCAGGATCCGCAGCGCCCGGCGCCGCGCGTAGCGCTTCGTGTTGGGGCGCCGCCGCCCGGCGCCGTGGGCCGCGGCATACGGGCGATACAGCAAAAAGCCCGAGATCACGAAGAAGAAGATCAGCGCCTGGTTGCCGAGGACGGCGAACAGATCCCCGATCACCGGCTTGTTGATCTCGCCGGTGATGCTGGTGACGTGAAAGGCGATGATGCACAGCACCGCGATCCCACGCAGCGAGTCAAACAGCGCGAAGCGCGGATTGCCGGGCGGCGGAGCGACCGCCGGCGACGGTGCGCTGGGCCGCGCTTCGGTGCCTGTCGCCGCGACCACCGTCACGACCCCAGCAGCCCGGCGACGCGATCGATCAATTCGTCGGGTAACGACTCGTTCCAGTCGCGGCTCCAGGCCACCCGACTGCCTTCAACGCGGCCGTCGAAATCGTCGGTGCGCGCCGCGGCGAGGCACAGGCCGCGGACAAGCCCTGAGATCGTCGGCGGCTGCGCCACCAGGTTGGGCGAGATCGCCGTCATCGCCTCCTCGGCGTTGGTCTCCCAGGTGTTGGTCACCGTCAGGAGTCCGGCCGCCGCCATCTCGATCGCCGGCAGCGCTGGACCCGGGGCGTACTCCAGGCACAGACCCACGTCGTGCTCGCGCAACAGGGTGGCGTATGCGCCCGCGTCCGGTCGCGGCAGCATCTGAAGCTTCGCCCCGCCGCCCAGGGGCACGGTGTGCGGCGTGTCGAGGGCTCCCATTCCGTGCAGCTCCCAACCGCTGAGGTATCCCTCTCCGAGCGCCGTCTGCAGGGCGGCCACACCGAGCTCGAACATGCTGCGGCGGCTGTCTGTCGCGAGCCGGGCGTCGAACAGGAGCCGGCGGCCGGACCGGCGCTCGAGCTCGAGCGCGGACGGCGATGTCACCGTCGCGATCGGGCGCTCAAACACGGCCGACCGCTGATCGCCCCGTTGCCCGCCGTCGGCAAACACCCCGAGCCGGCGCTGGCGGAAGTAGTCGCGTAGCGACTCGGTGCAGAACAGTGCGTGATGCTCAAAGGCATAGGACTGCTGGGCCAGGGCCATCTGGCTTCCGGTGAGCGCCACCAGCGGCTCGAAGTCCTCGATCACATAGACGAACCCCGCGTCGCCCAGCTCTGTGGCCGCACGACTCGCCACATGCGCGGTCCACATCGTCGTGGCCAGGAACCGGTCCTCACCGCTGACCTCCAGATCACGCGATTCGCGGGCGAACGCGACCTCGATCTGCCCAAACAGCCCCGACAACCCGTCGTAGCCCTCGATCTCGCGCTTCCACCGTCCCGGCAGCGGCGCGACGCGGTCGACGGCCACGACCCGGACCCGGAGTCCCCGCTCCGCCAGCCGGCGCGCGAGGTTGAGATTCCCGACCAGCCGGTCGGAGACATCCGCGAGGTCGACCGTGTGGATGAGGATGTTGATCCGTGGCGGAGCGTCCTGGACACGGGCGAGGACCAGCGGCGCGAGGCGCTCGGTGATGGCACGCTCCGTCCGGCCGGTGGCGGGCAACTGCCCGGGGTTGACCCAGAGCTCAGGTGGCGGGAGCGCGTCGAAGCGCAAGCTCCTCCCCGGCCGGTCGGTGGCCGACGCCGTGAGCAGCCGCCGCCACGTGAACGCGTAGGCGAGCATCCACTCTCCGCCCAGCGTCTCGGGAGTGCCGAGCAACTCGCGCAGGCCGCGTCGCCACAGGTTCGCCAGCGCCAAGGGTGAGTGCTCCGCGGCCAGAAATCGATCCAACGACCGTCGCTTGGCGCCGGTCATCTGCCCGCCACAGCGCATCAGCAGGATCGTCGCGCATTGGGTCAGGCGCGACACATCGACGAAGTAGTGATGCCGCCACAGCCGGATGCGCTCGCGCGGGTCTTTCCAGAGCGATCCCAGCCGCTCGTGGAGCGTCACCATCCGGTTCGCGGCGTCATGCCCGATCACGGCATCGCGATGCTGGACGTAGTCATACAGCGGACGGGGCACGAAGGCGATCCGCCCCAGCGAGAGTGCGATCAGCGCAATCCAGTGGTCATGGAAGTGCCCGAACTGCGTCGGCGGAAACGGGAGCGCGTGATCGAGCAGGTCACGGCGGAACAACGAGGCCGCCCCCGTCACCGAGTTCGCCACCAGCAGCGACAGGAGGTCGCTGTAGTTGTTGCGGCGCACCGTCCAGTAGGTGTCCGAGACGACCTGCTCGTCCTCATCGATCACGCGCACGTCGCTGTAGGCGAGCTGGGCGCCCACGATCGCTTCGAGCAACACCTCCAGCTTCTCCGCGTACCAGCGGTCATCCTGGTCAGAGAGCGCGACGAATTCCGCCTCCGACGGGACCATGGCGAGGGCGCGCTCGAAATTCCGGTAGAAGCCGAGCCGCCGCGGGGAGCGGGAGACGACAAATCGCGGGTCGCCGTCGAGCTCGCGTGCGATCGCCGCAAACCGCGCGGGGTCCGAGCAGTCGTCGCTGATGACGCAGACCCAGTTCTCGTGGGTCTGGGCTCGGATCGACTCGATCTGGCGCCGGAACAGGTCCATCGGCGGGTGGTACGTCGCCATGCAGACTGCGACCAGCGGGCCGGCCGCGCGCTGACTGGGCGCCGGCACCGGCACCGCCAGGGGCGGCGTCGCGGTGAAGCTGAGCAGCGGGACGGTGACCGCGGTGCCGTCCTGAAACCGGGCCCGCAGCAGCACCCGATGCAGGCCCTCAGGGCGCGGCGCGATGCTCACGGTGCCCCAGAACCCGCTGCGATAGGAACGCAGGTGGGGATCTTCGGGGGACTCGGGATCGACCTCGACCCCACGCGTGGCAAAGACATCCAAGCTCGGATGCAGCGCCCGGAACTCGTCGAGGCGCGGCATTCCATGCGCCTCGACAGGCTGCTCTGACCCGTCGAGCACGAAGCTGAGCTCCCGGATCCGGAGGTCGCGGTGAAAGCAGACGCCGTGCACGAACAGCGCCGTGCCTTCCCCGATGCTGAGCATGCGCGGCGGCTCCGAGTCGAGCCTGACGGTGAGCGCCGACTCCGTTGGCGCGGCCACCGAGACCGTCTCGCTATCAGCTACAGCGTCCAAGCGTGTTTTCCCTCGTTCGGCCTTCGTCGCGGCGTCGGTGGCGTCCGGGGCGGAGCGCCGAGCAACGCTAGCGTGGTTACACTCCTGCCGCTCCATGGAAAGGGTCTGGCTGAACCTCGGCACCGAGGTCACGGTGCGCGCACTGGAACGGGGCGATCTGCCGTGGACCCTGCATCCCGCGTGCGAGTACGGCAGCGATCCCGGTCAGTGGGGCGCGTCGCTGATCAACAACGCGGAGGTCATGACCGCGTGCCTGGACGTCGCCGGCTCGGGCTCGGTCGTCGAGGTCGGCGCCTATGCCGGCGACCTGACCAGGTTCCTGCTCGGGTGGGCCCAGTCCTCTCACGCACGGGTCTGGGCCATCGACCCCTCGCCTCAGAAGGAGCTCGTCGCGCTCGCCGAGCAGCACTCGGAGCTGGAGTTGGTGCAGGAGACCAGCCACGAGGCGCTGGCGCACATGCCGAGCGCCGAGGCCTACGTGATCGACGGCGACCACAACTACTACACCGTGTCTGAGGAGCTGCGCCTGATCGTCGCCGCCGCCGGCGAGCAGCCGCTCCCGCTGCTCATGTTCCACGACGTCGGCTGGCCGCACGGACGGCGTGATGACTATTTCGCACCAAAGCTCGTCCCGGAGGAGTACCGGCAGCCGACGGTTGAGGGCGGCGGCCTGTTCCCCGGCGTCTCGGCCCCGCAATCGGGCGGACTCCCGTACAAATGGCCCGCCGCGAAGGAGGGTGGCCCGCGCAACGGGGTCCTGACCGCGGTCGAGGACTTCCTCAGCGGCCAGGACGACCTGCGGCTCGCGATCCTGCCCTCGTTCTTCGGCCTCGGGATCGTGTGGCACAAGGACGCCTCGTACGCGGAGAAGATGGCGCAGCTCCTCGATCCACTGGATCGCCATCCGATCATCGAGCGCCTCGAAGCAAACCGCGCCTTCCACCTCGCGGCCGTCCATCAGCAGATGATGGAGGTCACCGCCGCGCTTGACCGCTTGCGCCGTCAGGAGGAGCTACTGCGGCGGATGCTGCGCTCAAGCGCGTTTCGGATCGCCGACCGCCTGTCGCGGCTACGCCAGCGGGCGGGAATCGCTCCGGCCGACGTCGCGGTCTCGCGTGCGGAGATCATGCGCGCGCTCGAAGACAAGCCCCGCCGCAACCAGAACTCCTCAGCCGGGTAGGGCTCGCCGCGGCTGCAGTTGGCGTGCCCGCGCGCCGCGGTTGGCGTGCCCGCGCGCTGCGGTTGGCGTGCCCGTGCGCCGCGGTCAGCGCGCTCCGCGCCGCCATCCGGTGCCCAACCGCCGGCGGGCAGATCTCCGGAGCGCGTTTCCCTGACGGAGCGTCGCCGTCAGCCGCCAGCTCCGGCTGCGCTCGATGCGCTCCTGCTCTGCGGCGTACTGCTTGGCGGTGGCATCGACCCGGAGCAATTCCGAGGCCGCCAGCAGCCGCGCGGCGGCGGCGGCCGCCTCTGCTCGTCGCGCACGCTGCTTCCATTCGGGATGCAGCGGGTCGTCGGGACCGGAGCGGTCCCACAGCTCGGCGGCGCGCATGTGCGCAGCCACCCAGATCTCGATGTCCTTGACGAGATCCAGGGAGTGATGGTGGACGACCTCGATGTCGGCGGTGACCACCTTGCGACCGGCCTCCCGCGCCTTGCGGCAGATGTCGAAGTCGTAACCGTGGAGCATGCCCACCGATTCGTCGAAGCGCAGGTGCTTCACCGCCCAGGGCGAGAGCGCCATGATCACCCCGTAGATGCTGTCCACCTCCCCCGGCAGCGTCCCGCCGGGTTGCCCGCGAAGCTCGCCGCCCCCGAGCTCGCCGTAGCGGTAGGTCGCGGCGTTCGACGTGACCTGACCGTCCCACCAGGCGATGTCGCGCACACCCGTGGCACCGACGCAGCCGACGACGGCGACGGCGGGATCGGCCAGCGCGGCTCGCAGTTTGGTGCAGAAGGAGCGATCGGCGATCTCCGCATCCTCGTGCACGAGCACGAGCGCCTCAAGGTCCTCGAGCTCCGCGACGGTGTCGAGCATCAAGTTGTAGCTGCGCGCAATCGAGCCCGACGCGGCGCGGGGGTAGATCCTCGATCCCGGCTCCGCCACGCGGTCAAACCCGACCTTGGCGCGGAGCTCGTAGACGTCAGGCGAGATGATTGAGCAGCCGAAGGCGATCACGGAGCGGGCGATGATAACCGCCGGCACCTTGGGCTGATCACGGCGCGGATACACTCGCCGGCGATGCTCGCGTTCGGCTCTGCCGTCACATCGCCGGACGTGTACGCCCGGTGCGCGGAGCCGGGGATCCGGCTTGCCCGCGAGCCCGATTCGCTGGTGCTGGCGCGATCGGCCGAGGGGTCGATCTTCCAGAATTACAACGCGATCATGGAGCAGGCGGCAGCGGTCGACGACCTGGAGGCGCTGGTCCTGCTCCACCAGGACGCCGAGATCGTCGACCCGCGCTTCTGCGAGAAGCTGCGAGCCGCGTTACGCGATCCCGACGTCGGGGTCGTCGGGTGCGTCGGCGCCTTGGGCGTCCGCAGCATCGCCTGGTGGGAGGGCTCGGTCACGTGGGCCTCGTTCATCCACCGCTATACGGAGCTCGGTGGAGGCGACTTCCCCTCCGTGACGTGGGATGACACGACCCGGGCTCCCTATGCCCACCTCGGGCAGGTCGACACGGTCGATGGCTTCGTGCTCGCGCTTTCGCCATGGGTGGTGCGCAACATCCGCTTCGACGAGACACTCGGCCAGGCGCTCCACGGTTACGACTTCGATCTGTGCCTGCAGGTCCGCTCCGCGGGCCGCAAGGTCGTCACCGCGGACTTCAAGGTCATCCACAACCACTCGCTCAATCTCGCCAGCGATCTCGATCACTGGTCCTCAGCGCATATCGCCGTCTCGGAGAAGTGGGACGGGAAGATGCCTGGGGTTGGGTTTGCCGGCGGCGACTGGCGCCGGCGCGCGCGGCGCGCCGAGGCCGAGGCCGCCGTCACCCGGGCGGTCGCGGTCTCGACCCAGATGCGGCAGACCGCCCGCATGCTCCAGCACCAGCGGATCGTCGACGAGATGACCGAGAGCCTGAGCTGGCGGCTGACAGCGCCGCTGCGCCGGATGATGGGGCTTCGGCGCGGCCGGCCGGGCCGGCGCGGGAGGGGCGACGACGACCCGCAGACGCCGCCCGTGCGGTCGGTCCTCGGGCGCCGGCTCGGTTAGCCCCGCACCAGCTGGTCGATTGGAGATCTAGCCCGCGCGGCGGCTGCGAAGCGTGCGGACGAATCGACCGCCGGCCCGGACCGGTCGCGTCAGCTGCCAACTGCGCGACTCCTCGTAGTACCGTCGCAGTCCCTCCAGCTCCGCGGCCCGGTCAGCGCGCAGGGCTTCGGCGGCGACCTCCATCTCCAGGCGCGCCCGATCCTGGGTGCTCTCGATCTCACGCTGGGCCTGGACGAGGTTGTGGCGGAGCGCGACGTACTCACGTGGATCGGCGCCGGGCCGCTCCAGGTCCGTGATTGAGACCGCGACGTCGCGCTTGCGCAGGACCGCCCAACTTTGGTTGTGGATCTGCGGCGCGATCTCGAGGACGTCAAACGCGCGGCCCCAGTGCTCGCGCAGCCACCAATCCGAGATGAGCGTCAGCGGCGCGCCGTCGCTGGCTGGATGGTTGTGGCGGAGCACGTTCATCCCGACCCGATCCTCATCCCACGGCTCTCCGGCGAGCAACTCGGACGTCCAGCGTCCCATGTACGTCGCGAGCAACAGGCCGCCCGGCTTGAGCAGGCGGTGCAGCTCGAGCAGCCACGGCAACGAGTTGTCGGTCAAGTGCGTGAACACCGAGATCGACCAGATCAGGTCAAAGCTCGCGCTCTCGAGCTCGAGTGGTGGCATGTAGCCCGACTGCAGTACGTGCAGCGGTGGCGAGACGGTGTCGCGCAGCAGGTCGATGCTGGTCTGATCGACGTCCACCCCCCAGAACTCGGCGTGCTCCGCGTCTGGGAGGAAATGCTTGAGGGTGCGCCCCGCGCCGCACCCGAAGTCCATCACGCGCTTGCCATCGAACGACCAACCGGGTCCGAGCAGCTTGAGGAGTTCGGTCCTGGTCTCGGGGCCGAGCTCCTCCCACAGCTGGGCGAAGCGCGAGATCCACCCCGGCTCGAGATACGTGGCCATCGGCGTCACTGTAGACCCGGTTGTGGACCCGTTTGTAGACTCGAGGCAGACGTGGCGGATCTGCTTCCAGGGAAGGGTGCGCGTGGCGGCGGATAGCGCCTCGCGGCGTGCCCGCCTCAGCCGGGAGCCAGTGCTGATCGAGGTGCGCGAGCTCCACAAGACGTTCGTCATCCCCGATCGCAAGCTCGACACGCTCAAGGAGCGGGTGGTGCATCCGTTGCGTCGGGTGCAGTACCGGGAGTTGCGGGCGTTGCGGGGGATCTCCTTTGAGGTTCATCGCGGCGAGTTCTTCGGGATCGTGGGACGCAACGGATCGGGCAAGAGCACCCT
>DASXCN010000572.1:0-1813 GCA_036491155.1 Solirubrobacteraceae bacterium
TTTGGCGATCCGTTGTCCGAATTATGACGCCCATCTGGGGGCCCCGCTTCTTGCATGCAGCTTTGCAGGTGGATTGGGCCACCCCGGCCCCGTCCGCTTCACCGCTCCAACGATGCCCGCAGGCGAACCTCGGTGCCCGCCCGGTCAGACCGTCGGGCCCCGTCGGCGCTGAAACCGGCACGCTCATAGAAGCGGTGGGCCCGCTCGTTGCCGGACATGACCCAGAGCGTCACCTCACGCCAGGGCCCCGACCGCAGCGGCTTGAGCGCTTCGTCGATCAGCGCGCGCCCGACGCCGGCGCGCCACGCGCGCGGCTCGACGTACAGGGCGCCGATCTCGGCCACGTCGCCCGCGGCGTCGGCGTCGCGGCTCTGGGTCGCCACGGCGCAGAAGCCAACGATCGCCTCGTCGTGCTCGGCGACCAATACGACCGGCCCTCCCTCCTGCTCAAGCACTTCGCGCCAGATCGCCTCCCGCTGCGCCTCCGGCGGGCCCTCCAGCTCGCCGCCGCTGAGCAGCCCGCGATAGCCGGCCTGCCAGCTACGGACGTGAACCCGCGCGATCGCGCCGGCGTCGGCGACGGCGGCGCGGCGGACGCTGAGCGGCCCGCGGTCAGCGCTCACACGCGACGCGCCAGGCACAGCCGCGTGCGCATGGGAACGATCACCGGCTCCCCGTGCGCCTCGATGGCATGCGCGACCGCCGCCAGGAACGCTTCACGGCGATCCTCGTCGAGGAGCCGCACCTCGGATGCCGTGCCCAGCAGCCCCACGTACCCGGCCGCGGTGTATCGCTGCGGCCACTCGTAGTGGCGGACCTCGGCACCGTCCAGCCCGGCAGCCGCGGCGACCTCGCCGTCCCAGTCGGCGCTCACGTCCGCGTCGGCGTTCGCGGGATGCATCGGGCCGTCCACCGACAGCCCGGCCCCGACCCGTGCGTAGACATCGGTCAGCACCTCGCGAACGTCGGCCTGTTCCCACGCCACGCGGTTCCAGAACGCCGCCAGCACGCCGGTCTCCATCAGCACGTCGTGCGCCTTCGCGTATCCGACCTCGGGGGTGACCCAGTGCCACGCCTGCCCGGAGATCACCAACGGGAAGCGCCGGCCGTGGGGCTGCCAATCCTCGAAGTCGGCCTCCTCGACGGTCACCTGGTCAAAGCCCGACACGTTGCGCCGCGCAACCGCGGCCATCTCGGCGTTGGGTTCGATGGCGACCACCGGGATGCCGCGCTGCGCAAACAGGACCGTGGCCTTCCCGGTCCCGGCCCCGACCTCGAGCACGGCCTGGCCGCCGTCAAGCCCGGCCATCGCGACGAGATCGTCCACCAGCGCCGGCGGGTAGCTGGGCCGGTAGCTGTCATACAGCTCCGCCACCTCACCGAAGACCAGGCGCCGCTCACGCATCCCCCGGTAGTCAACCAGCCCTGGGACGGCCGCGATTGGCCGCGCTGCGGACGGCCTCAGGCCACTTCGAGGAAGAGCAGCTCGTCGGCGCTCAGGAGCTCACGCAGCCCGCGCTTGAGCCGGCCGTGGATCTGGCAGACGCGGCTCTCGGAGACGCCGAGCACCTCGCCCACCTCGCGCAGGGTGAGATTGTTGACGTGCAGGAGCAGCGCTACCTTGCGCTCGCGCTCGGGCAACTGGTCAAAGGCGACGCGGAACCGCGTCACGGCGCCCTCACGCATGGCCACGTGCTCGGGATCGGTGTCACGGTCGGCGCTGGGAAGCATGTCCATGCGCTCGGCCGCGTTGTCGTCGTCGGAGGCCACCGTCGCGTTCAGGGAGCCCACCTCGGCGCGGTCAAGGTCGGAG
>DASXCN010000573.1:0-11123 GCA_036491155.1 Solirubrobacteraceae bacterium
AGCTGGCCTTCGCGCCCCCGGCCACCGCGCCCGACGAGGCCGAGGAGGAGGGCGAGCCGGTGGAGCAGACCTACACCGTCGAGGTCTCGGGCAAGCGCTTTGACGTCAAGGTCATCGGGCCGCCCTTCGCCGGCGGGGTCGCCGTCAACGGCTCGGCCCCGGCGGGCGCTGGGGCGGGGGCCGCGGCCCGCCGGCCATCCCGGCGCGCCGGGCGGTCGGGCGGTGGAGGCGGCGGCGGGGACACCCTGGCCTCGCCCATTCAGGGCACCGTGCTCAAGGTCGAGGTCGAATCCGGCGCCAAGGTGGAGGAGGGCGCCCTCATCGCCGTGATCGAGGCGATGAAGATGGAGAACGAGATCACCGCCCACAAGGCGGGCACCGTCACGGAGCTCCCGATCTCCGTGGGCGGTTCGGTGGCGACCGGCGACACCATCGCCGTCATCACCTCAGCCGACGCGTCCGAGTAGCTCTGCCCCACCCGCGCCGTTCTGCTCGACACCGCTCTGAGGGGCGAGGCGCAAAACGACAGCTGGGGAAGGCGGAGTGCGCCATCGCGCCGATTGACACGACAGAGCGCACGTTCAGCGCTTGCCAAGCGTGTGCTCTGAGCGTTCAACATGACGCGCGTTTCAGAGCACACAATCCCCAAAACCGCACCGTGCGCTCTGAGGTGCCAATGCCGCAGCCCTCCTAAGCCAGCCGTTGCGCCGGGTAGACGCAGGCCACGCAGGGGCCGAGCACACCCGGCGCCCGCCCCCACTGCGCCCGCCCCCACTGCGCCCGCCCCCACGGCGCCCGCGACCAACGGGGCTCAGCCGGCCGCCGCGCCCACGAAGGCGAGGTTCTCGCCGTGGAGCTTGCGCTGCGCCGGCGTGGAGCGACTGCCCGGCACCGCGGCGGCGGCAGGGTCGTCGGTCAGCGCCGTCAGGTAGGCATCGTCCTCGGCCAGGATCTCCAGCGTGCGCTGGCCCGGGTAGGGCGCGCCGTGCCCAGGGACGACCCACTCGGCCTGCTCGGCCAGCGGCTTCAGGCGCCGTAGCGTGCCCCGGTAGACCTCGACCGAGCCGCCCGGCGAGAGCATCGGGATCTCCACCGGCGAGAGATAGTCCCCGCACACCAGGACCCGCGCCCACGGCAGCCAGTAGGCCACCCCGTCGACGGTGTGGCCGCCGGTCTCGTGCAGCTCGAGCTCGTGGGCCTCGGGACCTGAGCCGATCTCGAGGTGTCCGGGGACGGGCAGCGACTGCAGCGAGCCCAGGGCCAGGGGCGGGCGCCCGTCGACGTAGTGCTCCTGGTCAAAGGCGCGCAGGTCGCGTTGCGCCTGCCCCAACTCGGCGCCCAGGCGGGCCACCGTCGCCTCGCCGGCGCCGAGTGCGGCGCTGGGGAAGGCCAGGCGCCCCATGACATGGTCCCAGTCGCCGTGGGTGGTGAGCAGCCCGGACACCGGGAACTCCGCCTGCTCCAGCACGTCGGGGAGTGCACGCAGCTCCTCGGGGTACAGGACCGAGTCGATCAGGAACCCCTCGCCGCCGCCGCGCACGGCCGTGCACGTCGTCTGCCACATGTCCGACACGAACACGATGACGTCGGCTCCGAGCGCGACCGCACGCATGCCGAGAGCCGGCCGCCGATCAGCCGACGCCGAGCAGCTTGGCCGCTTCTTTGAGGCTCGCGACCTCGGCGTCGGGCTTCTTCTGTCCGGACTCGAGCTGTTGCTTGGTGCGGTTGACCCAGATCACCGGGATCTTCTTCTTCAGGCAGGGCTCGACGTCGTGGTAGTAGCTGGCGCCGACGTGCACCCACCCCTTCTTGGAGCCGATGCGCCGCTCGCATTCGGTGAAGTGCGCCGGATCGGGCTTGTAGGAGCGGACCTGCTGGGCGGTGACCACGAGGTCGAAGTCCAGCGGGATGTGACGTCGGGTCTGGCCCAGCAGCTTGTCGTCGATGTTGGAGATGAGACCGATCTTGTACTGCTTGGCGAGCTTCGTCAGTGTGGGGTTGGTCTCCTTGAACGGCTTCCAGCGGTGCACCGAGTCCGGGAGGAAGCCCGAACGCGAGGGCTCCAGCGGCCAGCCCAGCTGCTTGGCGATCTGCACCGCCGTGCGGCGCAGGACCTCCGCGTAGAGCTCGTAGGAGCCAGCTTCGATCTGCTGCTGAATCTCGTGGAACAGGGGCAGGAGCTCCTCGCGCTCGACGGTGAAGCCGTCGCGCTCAGCCTCCGCGTTGAACGCCTCGAAGGCGCCGGTGTCCCAGTCGATCAGTGTCCCATACACGTCGAAGGTGAGAAATGAGACGTTTTTCGGTATAGCCATGGAAGGCTGATGATGCCATGGCACCGCGGTGACGCGCTTGCACGTCGCGCCCTGACGCCGCCTGCGCAGTCGAGTCAATAGAGTGAATCGCCGCTATGGATCTACTCGAATATCAGGGCAAGCAGCTGTTCGCCCGCCACGGCGTGCCCGTCCCGGACGGCCAGCCGGCCCGCACGGTGGAGGACGCCGTCTCCGCCGCTGAGGCCATCGGCTACCCCTGTGCGATCAAGGCGCAGGTGCAGATCGGCGGCCGCGGCAAGCTGGGCGGGATCAAGATCGCCAACACCCGCGCCGAGGCCGAGGAGCAGGCGCGGGCGATTCTCGGCATGGACATCCGCGGGCTCACCGTCCACGAGCTCTGGATCGAGGGTGCCTCGCAGATCGCGTCCGAGTACTACGCCTCGGTGGTCTTTGACCGCTCGGCCAAGGCGCCGCTGGTGATGCTCTCGACCAAGGGCGGAATGGACATCGAGCAGGTGGCCGACGAGGACCCTGACGCCATCGCCAGCCTTCACGTCGACCCGCTGCTGGGCTTCCAGGACTTCCACGGCCGCCGGCTCGCCTACGAAGCGGGCATCGATGCCGACGTCGTACGCCCGGTGGGGGCGATGCTGGCCAAGCTCTATGAGGTCTTCACCGCCGAGGAGGCCACCCTGGTGGAGGTCAATCCGCTCATCATCACCCCCGAGCGCGAGGTCAAGGCCCTGGACGCCAAGGTCACCCTCGACGGCAACGCCCTGTACCGCCACGGGGAGAACGCCGACCTGCGCGACCTCTCGGCCGAGGACCCGCAGGAGGTCATGGCCAAGGAGCGCGGCCTCACCTACGTCAAGCTCGACGGCGACATCGGCATCCTGGCCAACGGCGCGGGCCTCTCGATGTCCACGCTCGACGTCGTCGCCGAGGCCGGCGGCCGGCCCGCCAACTTCCTCGACGCCGGCGGGGGCTCGCGCGCGGACGCCATCACCGCGGCGGTCGAGGTGATCCTCTCCGACGAGAAGGTCAAGGCCGTCCTGTTCAACATCTTCGGCGGCATCACGCGTTGCGATGAGGTGGCCAAGGGCCTGATTGAGGCCTTCAAGCAGATCAGCCCGTCGGTCCCGTTCGTCGTGCGCCTGGACGGCACCAACGGCGAGGAGGGGCGTGCCCTGCTCGCCGAGGCGCAGCTGCCCAACGTCTACACCGAGTCGACGATGGACGGCGCTGCCGCCAAGGTCGTGGAATTGGCGGCAGCGTGAGCATCCTCGTCGATCAGAACACCCGCCTGTGCACCTCGGGGATCACCGGCCGCGAGGGCACCTTCCACTCCCTGCGCAACCGCGAGTACGGGACCCAGGTCGTGGCCGGGGTGACTCCGGGCAAGGGCGGCCAGGACGTCGAGGGCATCCCCGTCTTCAACACCTTCCACGCGGCGGTCGAGCAGGAGGGCGCCAACACGGCGATGATCTTCGTGCCGCCGCGCTTCGCCGCTGACTCCATCCTCGAGGCCGAGGACGCCGGCATCGAGCTCATCATCTGCATCACCGAGGGCATTCCCGCCCACGACGAACTGCGGGTCTACAACACGCTCAAGAAGAACGGCCGCAGCCGGCTGATCGGGCCCAACTGCCCGGGCATCCTGTCGCCGGGCAAGGCCAGCGTCGGGATCATCCCCGCCTCGTTCTTCAGCGCCGGCAACGTCGGCGTCGTGTCGCGCTCGGGGACGCTCACCTACCAGATCGGCAACGTCCTGGCCCAGAGCGGCTTCGGTAACTCCTCGATCGTGGGCATCGGCGGCGACCCGGTCCCGGGCACGGACTTCATCGATGTCATCGGGATGTTCCAGGACGACGACGAGACGGAGCTGATCGTGATGTGCGGTGAGATCGGCGGCGACGCCGAGGAGCAGGCAGCCGAGTTCATCGCCGATCACGTCACCAAACCGGTCATCGGCTACATCGCCGGCTTCACGGCACCGCCGGGCAAGACGATGGGCCACGCCGGCGCCATCGTCTCGGGCTCGCGCGGGACGGCCGCGGCCAAGGCCGAGGCGCTGGAGGCCAAGGGCGTCAAGGTCGGTCGCACGCCGACGCAGGTGGCCGAGACCGCCGTCGAGCTGCTGGGTCAGTAGCGACCGGACGGGCCGATAGGCTCGCCCCCAGATGCCGGAGAAGTCGATTCTGGACGCGCGGCTGGCCGAGATCGACCGTCGCCTGCGGATGATCCAGACCGGCCTGGCGCCGGCCGTGGATGCCGCGCGAGGTCAACGCGAGGTGGCGCCTGCGTCGCCCCTGCCGCTGATGGCGGTGCCCGACGACCAGGCGCCGGTGATCCCACCGGAGGCCGCTCCGGTCCCCAAGCGGCTGTCGGCCGATGACCGGCAGATCAGTGACCTGGTGGCGCGGCTCACGGCGCTGGTCGAGGCCCAGGAGCGTCTGCTCGCCTCCGCCCGCGAGCTGGCCGACCGCCGCGACCCCGCGGCCGCTGCCGGGCCCATGGTGAGCGTCTCGGCGGGCCCGTTCGCCGGGACCGAGGCGCTGCGACGCTTTGAGCACTCGCTCCAGGCGCTGCCCGAGGTGCGCAGCGCGAGCGTGCGCGAGTACGAGGGCGCCGATCGCGCCGTCGTTGACGTGCACCTCTTCGAGGCAACCTCGTAGTCTTAGGGCCATGGCCGGTTCGATCTCGTTTGCTCGCGGCGCGCCCTCGCTCGACATCGTCGATGTCGACGGTCTGCGCGCGGCCGCCGACCAGGCGTTCACCAACGATCCCGCCGGGACGACCGCTTACGGCACCGCCGTGGGCTACGTGCCGCTGCGCGAGTGGATCGCGCAGTACCACGGCGTGGGCCCCGAGCAGGTGATGGTCACCAACGGCTCGATGCAGGCCGACGCCTTCCTCTTCGACGCGCTGGTCTCCGCGGGCGACACGGTGATCACGGAGCGGCCCACCTACGACCGGACGCTGCTGTCGCTGCGCAACCGCGGCGCCGACGTGCGGATGGTCGAGCTCGAGCCTGACGGCATCGACGTCGCTGCGCTGGAGCGGGTGCTGGTCGCCGGCGCGCAGCCGACGCTCGCCCACATCATCCCCAACTTCCAGAACCCCGCCGGCTACACGCTGTCGGCGGCCAAGCGCGCTGCCCTGATCGAGCTGGCGCGGGCCTACGACTTCACCATCTTCGAGGATGATCCGTACGTGACGCTGCGCTTCGCCGGGGAGCCGCTGCCCACGATGTTCTCCACCGCGGGGGGCAACGTGGTCTACGCGTCGTCGTTCTCCAAGACCGTGTGCCCGGGGATCCGCGTCGGCTACCTGGTCGGGCCGGCCGACCTCATCGCCCGGATCGTCAAGATCGCCACCACCACCTACATCTCGCCCAACATGGTGGCCCAGGCGATCGTCAACCAGTTCTGTCGCTCGGGTGCGGTCGATCGCTCCATCGCCACCGTGCGCGACGCCTTGCGTGAGCGCGCCGAGACGCTGTGCGACGAGCTGTCGCGCCAGCTCCCCGACGCCCGGTTCGTGGCGCCGGAGGGCGGCTACTTCCTGTGGGTGGACATGCCCGACGGGACCGATGTCGCGGCCCTGTTCGACGCCGCGGCCGCGCGCGGCGTCGCCTTCGTCAAGGGCACGGACTTCGTGCTGGAGGGCGGCGAGTCGTCGCTGCGCCTGGCCTACTCCGGAGTGACCCCGGGCGAGATCAAAGAGGGCGTGAAGCGCCTGGCCGAGGCCTACGCCGAGGTCGGCCGCGAGGTCAATGCGGCCTGACGAGCTGAGGGCCCTCGGTGACCTCGCCGGGGACGCCGCCGCCGGGATTGCGGGCCAGGCCCGTGACGTTCACCAGAGCATTGCCACGCGCGTCTTCGGCGCGCTGGGCCCGACCGCCGCACCCGTGCGCGAGGTCCACGATCGTGTCGCCGCGGGCGCCTACGCGGCGGCGTCGGCGCTGACCGGCGCGGTGGTCAAGGGCGGCAGCGCCGCGGCCAGCCTGGGATGGGGGGGCACAGGCCCTGACGCCCCGTCGCTGAGTGACGCGCCGCGCGGGCGTTTGGCGGTGGGCGCGATCAACGGCCTGTGGGGCGATCGCCTACACCGTGACGGCAGCGCGCTGGAGACCGCGATGGCCGTCCGCGTGCGCGGTCGCGACGTGACCCTTGACGCAGACGGCCTGCGCCGCGCCTTCCCGCAGGCCACCCCCCGGCTGGCGGTCTTCATCCACGGTCTGTGTGAGACCGACGACTCCTGGCGCCTGGGCGCCGCCCGGCACGTCCCCTACGCCGAGCGCCTGCGCCTCGAGCTCGGCTACACCCCGATTCTCATCCGCTACAACAGCGGCCGTCACATCTCCCACAACGGGCGCGCGCTGGCGGAGCTGCTGGATGCGCTGACCGCGAACTGGCCGGTCGAGGTCTCCGAGGTGGCGCTCGTCGGCCACTCGATGGGCGGCCTCGTCGCGCGGGGCGCCTGCCACTACGCGCAGGACGGCGCGTGGCGCGACCGCGTCCGCCACGTCTTCTCGCTGGGCTCGCCCCACAAGGGGGCGCCGCTCGAGCTCGGCGCCAACGCCGTGTGCCGCGCCGCCGCGCGCATCCCCGAGCTCACGCCGTTCGCCGCCCCGATCCGGGTGCGCAGCGTCGGCGTCAAGGACCTGGCCTACGGCTACGTCGTCGACGCCGACTGGGAGGGCCACGACACCGACGCCTTCTGGACCAACACGGGCACCGACGTCCCGTTCCTGACGACCGCCACGCACTACTTCATCTCGGCCAGCCTCACCCGGGAGCCCGACGCCCCGATGGGGCGGCTCCTCGGTGACCTGCTGGTGCTGCGCCCGAGCGCCTGGTCACAGGGCAGGGGCGAGCGCCTGCGGTTCCCCGTGGACCAGTACGCCCACGTGGGCGGCGCCACGCACTTCGATCTGCTCAACCACCCGGCGGTCTACGCCCAGATCCACCGCTGGCTGTCGGCGGGCGCGCCGCAGCTCACCGCGCCCGCGCCGCGGTTGCCGGCCGTCGCTCAGGCCTGATCGCGGCCGCGGCTCCGGGCGCGACTCAGCGTCCGTAGCGCCCGCCGAGCACCAGCTGCTCGGGCAGGGCGATGCGCGGCGGCGGTGACGGGTCAGCGAGCACCGACACGGTCTCGGCGACGCTGAAGGTGATCGCGGCGGTGTCTCCGTTGCTGCGCACCTCCACCTCCTCGCCGTCGTTGGAGGCGACCGTCCCCTGCAGGCCGGGCTCGATCCCGGCGGTCTTGAGGTAGTGCAGGAGGTCCTCGGCCTCGTTCTCCAGGCGCAGGATGGTGACGGTGGCCCCGACCTCGCAGTCGGCCAGGGGCACGCCCACGATCCGCTCACCCACCTTGATGGGATGGCCGTGGGGGCAGGTGGAGGCGTCGCCGACGGCGCTGCGGATGTAGGCCTCAAAGCGCGGAGTCATCGCGTACTCCAGCTTCTCGGCCTCCTCGTGCACGTCGTCCCACGGCACGCCGACGACGTCGGTGAGGAAGCGCTCGATCATGCGGTGGCGACCCACGATGACCTGCGCCTGCTCGCGGCCGGACTCGGTGAAGGCGATCTTGCGCCCGTCCGTGCGCTCGATGTAGCCGTCGCGCTCCAGGCGCCCGAGCATCTCGTGCACGGTCGGCGCCGAGAGCCGCATGGCGCGCGCCAGGTTGGCCCCGCTCATCGGCAGTCCGGCCTCATAGAGCCAGAACAGCGACTCCAGGTACTCCTGTTCAGCGGCGGTCACCGCGGGGTCAGCCATGTGATTGATCCTATCCGGTGCCCTGCGGCCGCCGGCCGGGATGCCCGCACAGCTACCATCGAGCGCCACCGTGTCGCTGCCGCTCAAGCCGCCGATCGAGCCCCAGCTCGCCCGCTCGGGCAAGGAGCTGCCGCTGGGGGAGCAGTGGGCCTATGAGCCCAAGTTCGACGGCTTTCGCGCCATCGCGTTCGTCGACGGCGACCAGTTCACCATCCAGTCGCGCTCAGGCAAGCCGCTGGAGCGCTACTTCCCGGAGCTGCGCTTCCCACCCGGCCGCTACGTCGTCGACGGCGAGATCGTCATCGACGCCGCCGACGGTCACGAGGATTTCGGCGCTCTGCAGCAGCGCATCCACCCGGCCGAGAGCCGCATCAACATGCTGGCCGAGCAGACGCCGGCGCGCTACGTCGCTTTCGACCTGCTGGCCCGCGAGGATGAGGAGCTGCTGGCGCTCAGCTTCGCCGAGCGCCGCGCCGCGCTGGAGGAGCTGGTGCGTGCCGGCATCGACCTCACGCCGCTCACGCGTGAACCCGAGGGCACCGAGGCCTGGCTGCGTGACGGCGAGGGCGTCGTCGCCAAGGAGCTCGGCGCTCCCTATCGCCCGGGCCAGCGCAAGGGCATGGTCAAGGTCAAGCGGGTGCGCACCATCGACGCCGTCGTCGTCGGCTACCGGCCGGGCAAGGAAGAGGGGACCGTGGGGTCGCTCATCCTCGGCCTCTACGACGATGGCGGCTCGCTGCACGTGGTGGGGCACTCCTCGGGGCTCAAGGCCGCCGAGAAGAAGGCCCTGGTGGCGACGCTGGAGCCGTATGAGACGGGCGATCGCGGGCACGGGGACCCCAGCCGCTGGCAGTCAGAGCGTGAACTGGAATGGGTCTCGCTGCGCCCCGAGCTGGTGGTGGAGGTGACCTTTGACCACGCCAGCGGCGGGCGGATCCGCCACGGGACCAAGATCCTGCGCTGGCGCGACGACAAGCCCCCGGTGGAGTGCCGCCTGGAGCAGATGCAGTCCTGACAAACCCGACGAGGGAGAACCACATGCCGCTGGAAGGTGAATACGCGCCAAGCTCGGCCGAGTGGGTGCGCAACCAGGTGGAGGAGATCGAGAGCTCGGGCGGGGCGAGCGGTACCGAGATGCGCGGCGTGCCGGTGATCGTCGTCACGTCGATGGGCGCAGCGTCGGGCAAGCTGCGCAAGAACCCGGTGATGCGCGTCGAGCACGGCGGCAAGTACGCCGCGGTGGCCTCCAAGGGCGGCGCCCCTGAGCACCCGTCCTGGTATCGCAACCTCGTCGAGCACCCGCTGGTCGAGGTCCAGGACGGCCCGGCCAAAGGCGACTACACCGCCCGCGAGCTCGACGGCAACGAGCGCACGCAGTGGTGGGAGCGCGCGGCGACGGTGTGGCCCGACTACGACGAGTACCAGACCAAGACCGACCGCCAGATCCCGGTGTTCGTGCTCGAGCCGGTGAGCTGACCGCGCGCGTGAGCCGCATCCCCGGCGTGCCGGTGACGGTCCTAGTGGCGCCGGACTCCTTCAAGGGGACGTTCAGCGCGACGGAGGTGGCGGCCGCGATCGGCCGGGGGCTCGAGGCCGCCGGCCACCCGGCCGACCTGTGCCCCGTCGCCGACGGGGGCGAGGGCACGCTGGACGCGCTGGCCGCCGGGCTGGGCGCGGAGCGGGTGACCACCGCCACCACCGACCCGCTGGGCCGGCCCATCGAGGCCGACTTTGGCTTGGCCGGCGACGTCGCTCTGGTCGATACAGCGGCCGCCAGCGGGCTGAGTCTGGTGGCCGAGGCCGAGCGTGACGCGTTCGCCGCCACCACCGCCGGCACCGGCCAGCTGATCTCAGCGGCAGTGGAGGCGGGCGCTCGGGTCGTGTACCTGGGGGTCGGGGGTAGCGCCACCACCGACGGCGGCGCGGGCGCGATCAAGGCGATCGAGCGCGCCGGCGGCCTGGGACCGGCGCGGTTGGTGGTGCTGTGCGACGTGCGCACCCCGTTCGAGGATGCTGCCAAGGTCTTCGCCCCACAGAAGGGTGCCGACCCCGACACGGTGAAACGGCTGACCTCCCGTCTGAACGCGATGGCGCGCCGGTCAGACCGCGATCCGCGCGGCGTGCCCATGACCGGCGCCGCCGGCGGGCTCTCGGGCGGGCTGTGGGCGGCGTTCGGGGCCGAGCTGGTTGCCGGCGCGGGGTTCGTGCTCGACGAGGTGGGCTTTGACGCCCGCATGCGCTCGGCGCGCGCCGTGGTCACCGGGGAGGGCAAGCTCGACATGCAGAGCCTCGTGGGCAAGGTCGTCTCCGAGGTCGCCACGCGCGCCCGCCAGTCCGGCGTGCCGTGCCACGCGGTGGTGGGCACGCGCGAGCTGGACTCGATGGGTGCACGCATTCTCGACCTGGACCGCGTGCTCGAGGCCTCGACGCTGGACGAGCTCGAGGGCGCCGGGAGGGCTCTGGCCGAGGTGCTGTGAGCCGCGGCCCGGGGTCCATGCGGGTGCGCGACGCCGGCTTTAGTGCGCAAACGCCGCGGTGGTGCTGGCCAGCCCGGACGGGATCGGACTCGCCAGTGACTCGAGCTTCTTGGTCTTCTCGGCCAGCGCGTCGAGCAGCTCGTCGGCCATCTCCTTGTGCATTCCGGCACGTACGACCACGCGCAGCACGCTGAGGTCCTGGCGGTTCTCCGGGAAGCTGTAGGCAGGCACCAGCCAGCCGCGCTCGCGCAGGCGGTCAGACACGTCGAACACCGTGTAGTTGGTGATGTCGTCGTTGGTGGTGAAGGCGAACACGGGCAGCTCGGAGCCGTCGGAGATGAGCCGGTAGGGCCCCATGTCGGCCACGGTCTTTGAGATGTGCATGGCCACCTTCTGAAGCGTCTGCATCATCGCCGTATAACCCTCGCGGCCGAGGCTCATGAACATGAAGTACTGGGCCAGCACCTCGCTGCCCGGCCGCGAGAAGTTCAGCGCGAAGGTCGGCATGTTGCCGCCCAGGTAGTTGACGTTGAACACCAGGTCGCGCGGCAGGGCCGCCTCGTCGCGCCAGATCGCCCAGCCCACGCCCGGAT
>DASXCN010000574.1:0-2654 GCA_036491155.1 Solirubrobacteraceae bacterium
CCCGAACGGTCCTCGTCGCCAGGCCGCTTGGGCCACGGCAGCGCCGCCCCGTAGGGCTGAGCCGGGTCCACGGCGGCCAGCACCAGCGGCGCCTCGTCCCGGTCAGACGCGCCCGCCCCTCGAGCGCGCAGCCGCTCCACCGCGCCCGGGAGCGCGAACTGCGCGCCGCCGAGCCCCTCCAGGAAGTAACCGCGCCGGGCCACGCCCAGCGTCTCGAGCTGGGAGAGCTCGGCGTAGATCGCCGAGAAGCCGCCGGGGATGCCCTCGGCCAGGACCTGCTCCCGCGTGACGATCCCGTAGCGCTCGAGCAGCAGCTCGCCCAGCGCCCGGCGCCGCGCGCTCGCATCACTTTCGGCTCCGCGCAGCAGCGGCTCGGTGAGCGACCATCGGCCTTGAACCTGCGCCGCCGCGCCGGCCCCCCGACGCCGCGCCGCGCCGAACCGCCCACCGCGCGCGCCGCGCCGGCTGACCTCGCGCTGGGCGCGGGCCAAGGTCAGCCGTGGCGCGCGCAGCGGCGCGTAGGCGTCGTTGGTGACCACGCCCGCCCAGGCCAGGTCCCACAGCGCCTCCTGGATCTCCTCGGGGCTGAGGTCCACGTCCACCAGCAGGTCGGTGAAGAAGCATGCGCCCGCGGCCAATCGCGCCCGGATCGCCTGGTGCGCCTCGTCGGCCCGCACGTCCCCACGAGACGGCGGAGGGCCGAGGATGCCCAGGTCCTCGCGGAAGTACAGCGCCACCCGTCCCGAGTTGCGGCCCAGCGCTCCGGCGCCGATCCACACCACCTCGCCGGCGGCACACAGCTGGTCCATCCACGTCGGCGAGTACGCGCCCACGCGCCGGGGCAGGATGTCTGACTCCCACACCTCGGCGGGCAGTGCCAGCCCCTGCAACGGCACCAGCGTCTCGCGCAGGCGGTCGATGCCCGCCCCGGAAGCCGGATGGCGATCGACTCCCTGCCAGGCGGGCAGGAATCGGGCCAGCTCGCGCGCCTCGGCGGGTTCGATCTCCTTGCGTAGGACCGCCAGCGACGCGCGGCGCAGACGGCGCAGAACCTCCGGGTCACACCATTCGCGCTCGGAGCCGCCGGGGCGCAGTTCGCCGCGGATGAGGTCGCCCGAGCGCTCGAGCTCGCGCAGCGCCGACGAGGCGTCGAGCCCATAGCGCTCCCGTACGTCGGCGGTGGTGAACGGCCCGTGGGTGGCGGCGTAGCGGCGCAACAGGCGGGTCAGGGCGTCGGGCACGTCCTCCAGGAAGACCGCCGGCAGCCCGCCGGCGGGCGCGGCGCCCAGGGCGTCGCGGTACAGGCCCGCGTCAGCGGCGTCGATCCAGCGCTCCTGCCCGTTCAGCCGCACCCGGGCGGCGCGCCGCTCGCCGCGCAGGTCGGCCAGCATCGCCTCCGGGTCCGTGCCCTGGTGCACCCGCGCGGTCACCTCGTCGAGCGAGAGGTCGCCGACCCGGCGCAGCACGTCGAGCAACCCGTCGCGGTTACCGGCACGCGCAGGCTCCGACAGGCACTGCAGGTCGGCCTCCACTTGCTCCAGCGCCCCAGGGTCGATGAGATCGCGCAGCTCCTCCTGGCCGAGGAGCTCGCGCAACAGGTCGCGGTCCAGCGACAGCGCGGCCGCCCGGCGCTCGGCGTTCGGGGTGTCGCCCTCGTACATGTAGGTGGCGACGTAGTCAAAGAGCAGCGAGGAGGCAAACGGCGAGGCGGTGGCGGTCTCCACCTCCACCAGGGTGATCTCGCGGCGGTGCAGCTTCGTCAGAAGGTCCACCAGCCCCGGGACATCGAGGACGTCGCGCAGACACTCGCGGTAGGTCTCCAGGATGATCGGGAACTCGCCGTATTTCTTGGCCACCTCCAGCAGCGACTGGGACTTCAGGCGCTGCTGCCACAGCGGCGTGCGCTTGCCCGGCCGGGCGCGCGGGATGAGCAGCGCGCGGCTTGCGTTTTCGCGAAAGCGCGCCCCGAACAACGCCGAAGAGCCCAGCTCAGCCACGACGAGGTCCTCGATCTCGTCAGGCTCCAGCAGGACCAGATCGGCGCCGGGCGGCTCCTCGGCGTCGGGAAGATGGACGATGATCCCATCGTCGGAGTAGATGGCGTCTGACTCCAGGCCGACCCGCTCGCGGATGCGCGAGCTCAGCGCCAGCGACCACGCGGCGTGGACGCGGCCGCCGAAGGGGCTCAGCACGCACAGGCGCCAGTCGCCGATCTCGTCGCGGAAGCGCTCGACCACGATCGCCCGATCAGAGGGCACCACCCGCGTGGCCTGCTGCTGCTCGGTGAGGAAGTCCACCAGGTTGGCGGCGGCGCGGCGGTCGAGGTCGTACTCGCGCTGCAGCGTCTCGGGCGGCTGGTCGACCGCCCAGCGCGCGAAGGCGCCGATTGCCTCCCCCAGCTCCCTCGGTCGCCCGATGCTGTCGCCCTTCCAGAACGGGATCGCGCCGGGCACCCCGGGCGCGGGCGTGACGATGACCCGGTCGCGGCCGATCTCCTCGATCCGCCAGGTGGTGGCGCCCAGCAGGAAGGTCTGGCCCGGGCGGGCCTCGTAGATCATCTCCTCGTCGAGCTCCCCCACCCGCCGGCCGTCGGGCAGGGTGACGGTGAAGAGCCCCCGATCCGGGATGGTGCCGGCGTTGGTGACCGCCAGCTG
>DASXCN010000575.1:0-2218 GCA_036491155.1 Solirubrobacteraceae bacterium
GTCGGCGACCTGCACCGCCTCGATGCGCGCCTGCTCCAGCCGGGTCTCGGCCTCGCTGCGCGACTGGGCCGTGATCTGCTCAGCGGTCTCGTGGGCGCGCTGGAGGATCCCGGAGATCTGCTCCCCGACGCGCTCCAGGGCGCGGCGCACCGCCGCCTCCGGGGACCGCGTGGCCTGCAGCTCGGCGACGAGCCGGCGGGTCTGGCGCACGTAGTCGTCCACGGCCATGCGGTCGTACCCGCGCAGGGCCAGGGGAAAATCCGCGTCCACGAGCGCCAGGGCATCCTCGGGCAGGGCCTCGAGGGGCCTGATGATCTCCGCGAGAATCGCGTGCTCCGTCGCTGCTGAGCTCTGATCTGGCATCGGTGATCTGTGGCCATTGTCGCACGTCGCTCGGCCGCCCCGGCCATACAATGCACCGAATGGCGGATACTCCCTCCGCGCGGCTTCCAGAGCGCGACCGACCCTGGATGATGCGCACATATGCAGGGCATTCGGACGCGCGCCGTTCGAATGAGCTGTACCGGCGCAATCTCGAGAAGGGTCAGACGGGCCTCTCGGTCGCCTTCGATCTGCCGACCCAGACCGGCTATGACCCCGACCATGAGCTGGCCCGTGGCGAGGTGGGCAAGGTGGGCGTCTCGATCGCCCACGTGGGCGACATGCGCACGCTGCTCGAGGGCATCCCGCTCGACCAGATGAACACGTCGATGACGATCAACGCCACCGCCGCCTGGCTGCTGGCTCTCTACATCGTCGCCGCCGAGGACCAGGACGTCGCCGAGTCGGCGCTCCAGGGCACCACGCAGAACGACATCCTCAAGGAGTACCTGAGCCGGGGCACCTACTCCTTCCCGCCAGGCCCCTCGATGCGCCTGATCGCGGACACGATCGCCTACACGGTGCAGCACGTCCCCAAGTGGAATCCGATCAACATCTGCTCCTACCACCTTCAAGAGGCGGGCGCGACCCCGGTGCAGGAGATCTCCTACGCCATGAGCAACGCGATCGCCGTCCTGGACGCGGTGCGAGAGCGCGTCCCCGAGGACCTCATGGGCAGCGTCTTCGGACGGATCTCGTTCTTCGTCAACGCCGGGGTGCGCTTCGTCGAGGAGCACGCCAAGCTGCGCGCCATGTCGCAGCTCTGGGATGAGCTGGGCCGCACCCGCTACGACGTCCAGGACGATCGCCACCGCCGCTTCCGCTACGGCGTCCAGGTCAGCTCGCTGGGGCTCACCGAGGCCCAGCCCGAGAACAACGTCTACCGCATCGCCTTGGAGGCGCTGGCGGTCACCCTCGGCCGCGACGCGCGCGCCCGGGCCCTGCAGCTACCCGCCTGGAACGAGGCGCTCGGCCTGCCGCGCCCATGGGACCAGCAGTGGTCGCTGCGCCTGCAGCAGATCCTCGCCTACGAAACCGACCTGCTGGAGTACCCCGACATCTTTGAGGGCTCGATCGTCATGGAGGGCCTCGTCGCGGAACTGGTCAAGGGCGCCCGCCAGGAGATGGGCCACGTGTCCGAACTGGGCGGGGCGGTCAAGGCCGTGGATTACATGAAGTCGGCATTGGTGGAGTCTCACCGCGAGCGCTGGCGCAAGATCGAGTCCGGGCAGCTCACGGTCGTGGGCATGAATCGCTTCGCCTCGACAGAGCCCTCGCCGCTCACCGCCGACGCCGACGGCGGCATCCTGGTCGTCGACCCTCAGGTCGAGGCCGATCAGCGCGCCGCCCTGGACCAGTGGCGCTCCCAGCGCGACGACGCGGCGGTCTCGGCCGCCCTGGAGGAGCTGGCGCGCGTGGCCCGCGACGACTCCGAGAACATCATGCCCGCCACCATCGCCGCCGCCCGCGCCGGCGTCACCACCGGCGAGTGGAGCCAGGCCCTGCGCGAGGTCTTCGGCGAGTACCGTGCCCCGACCGGCGTGGGCGAGGCGGCGGCCGCGCCCGGCGAGGGCCTCGGCGACGTCCGCGACGAGGTTGAACGGCTCAGCGAGGCGCTGGGGCGGCGGCTGAAGTTCCTGGTCGGCAAGCCCGGCCTCGACGGCCACTCCAACGGCGCCGAGCAGATCGCTGTCCGCGCCCGCGACGCCGGCATGGACGTCGTCTACGAGGGCATCCGGCTCACCCCCTCGCAGATCGCCAGCTCGGCCGCCCAGGAGGGCGTGCATGTGATCGGCCTCTCGATCCTCTCGGGCTCGCACGCCGAGCTGATCCCCGC
>DASXCN010000576.1:0-9654 GCA_036491155.1 Solirubrobacteraceae bacterium
CCGTTGTGGTCGAGCCCGATGCCGACCTCGTCCTCGGCCAGGATCATCCCGTTGGAGGCCTGGCCGCGCAGCTTGGCCACCTTGAGCTTGGTCCCGTCGGGCATCACCGAGCCGGGCTTGGCCACCGCCACCGTCTGCCCGGCGGTGACGTTGGGCGCGCCGCACACGATCTGGGAGGGCTCGCCCTCACCGGTGTCGACCAGGCACACGCTGAGGCGGTCCGCGTCCGGATGGCGCCCGGCCTCGAGCACCTTGCCGACCACGAAGTGCTCCAGCGCGGTCACGCCGTGGCGCTCCACGCGCTCGACCTCGGTCCCGGTCATGGCCAGCCGCTCGGCGAGGGCAAACGCGTCCAGGTCAGGCGCGCAATATTGGTTCAGCCAGGTCAGGGGGACGCGCATCGGTCTCTAGAACTGCTCCAGCAGCCGGATGTCGTTGTCGTAGAACAGGCGCAGGTCCGGAATCCCATGCTTGAGCATTGCGATGCGCTCGATCCCCATCCCGAACGCGAACCCCTGGACCTTCTCGGGGTCATAGCCGTTGTCGGCGACCTCGGCGAGCACGTTGGGGTCCACCATGCCTGATCCGAGGATCTCGATCCACGCGGTCCCCTTGCACAGCGGGCAGCGGTGCCCGTCGGCGGTGATCCCGTCGACGCAGTTGAAGCAGGAGACGTCGACCTCGACGCTGGGCTCGGTGAAGGGGAAAAAGTGCGGGCGCAGCCGTACCTGGCGCTCGGAGCCGAAGATGGCGCGGGCGAAGGCCAGCAGGGTGCCCTTCAAGTCGGCCAGGGTCACGTCCTCGTCGACGGCCAGGCCCTCGATCTGATGGAACTGGGGCGTGTGGGTGGCGTCGGAGTCGGGCCGGTACACCCGCCCGGGCATGATGATGTAGATGGGCGGCGGCTGGCTCTGCATCGCGCGGATCTGCACCGGCGAGGTGTGGACGCGCAGCAGCGGCGTATGGGGGTCAAAGATGTCCACCCCCTCGGCGCGGCTCTTGACGTAGAAGGTGTCGGTGAGCAGGCGCGAGGGATGCGTGCGCGCGTGGTTGAGCGCGTCGAAGTTGTAGTAGACGGTCTCCACCTCGGGCCCCTCGGCGACGTTGAAGCCCAGCCCGATAAAGACGTCCTCGATCTCGCGGCGAGTCTGGGTCATCAGATGCAGCCGGCCGACCGCCGGCAGGGGGTCGGCGGGGAGCGTCACGTCGATCCGGTCGGCCACCAGCCGGTGCTCGAGCTCGGCGCGGGACAGCTCCGCACCGCGCGCCTCGATCGCGGCCTCCAGCGCCCGGCGCGCCTGGTTGGCCGCCTTACCGGCGGCGGCACGCTCCTCGGGCGGGAGCTCGGCGACGCTGCGCAGGAGGTTGGGTAGCTCGGCCTTGCGCCCCAGGTAGCGGACGCGGACCTCCTCGAGCGCCGCCGTGCCCGGCGCCGCGGCGATCGCCGCCAGGGCCTCCTGCTCGAGCTGGGCGATGCGATCGGTGCTGCTCATCCGCGCGCCATCCTAGACGCCTCATAGAGCGCGACCGTGGCCGCCATGGCGGCATTGAGCGAGTGGCTGACGATCGGGATCCGAGCAGCCTGGTCACACGCCGCGATCAGCTCTGAAGGCAGTCCCTCGCGCTCGGCCCCGATCAGCAGCGTGACCGTGTCGCCGAGGACCAGCGCGTCGAGGGGAACGGCCGCCTGGCCGTCGAGCGCGACCGTCTCGCCGGGCAGCGCGGCCAGCGTCGCGGCGCGTGCCAGCGGCACGGCGAACACCGCGCCCATGCTTGCGCGCACCGCCTTGGGCCCGAATGGGTCAGCCGTCCCGGGGCCGATGGCGACGCTGGCGGCGCCGAAAGCCTCGGCCGAGCGCAGGACCGCCCCGACGTTGCCCGGGTCATGGACCCCATGGAGGTAGACGCACAACGGGCCGGCGGGCGCCGGCGCCCAGCGCTCCTCATAGACGGCCAGCGTCCGGGTCCCTGACCCGAGTTCGGAGGCGGCGGCCAGCAGCTTGGGCTCGACCTCGGTCCCGGGAAGGCCGCTGCCGGCGGCGCAGTAGCGCGCGACCGGTTCCCAGCCGGCGGCGTCGGCGGCGATCAGAAGATCCTCGCCCTCGGCCACGAAGCGCCCGCTCTCCTCTCGCGCGCGGCGGCGCTGATTGAGCTTGCGGATCGCCTTGAGGTGCTCATTGTGGGGGCTGGTGATCGTCATCTTCGGTAGTTCCGTGCGGTTGTCTGACCCATAAAAAAAGGCGCCGGCTTCGAGGAAGCGGGCGCCCGGGTGGCGGTGCTGGAGTGCTCGGCTGGTTCGCTCAGCCGGCCGCCAGCGCCTCGCGGGCGCGGTCGGCAAAGCGTCGGAAGGTGTCGGCGTCGTGGACCGCCATGTCGGCGAGAATCTTGCGATCCAACTCGACCCCGGCGGTCTGGAGTCCGTGGATGAACTGCGAGTAGGACAGCCCGTTCTGGCGGGCCGCGGCGTTGATGCGCGTGATCCAGAGGCGGCGGAAGTCCCGCTTACGGTTGCGACGGTCGCGGTAGCGGTACTGGTCGGCCTTGAGCACCGCTTCCTTGGCGGTCCGGTAATGCCGGCTGGCATCGCCCCGGTAGCCCTTGGCCAGCTTCAGCGTCGCGCGACGCTTCTTGCGGGCGTTGAGGGAGCGCTTGACGCGGGTCATGAGTGCTTGGCCCCCAGCAGCGTCTTCACGCGCTTGCTGTCGTGGTCAGACAGGACCGCCGGGCGGTCCAGCTGACGCTTGCGCTTGGGCGACATCTTCTGCAGGATGTGCGTCTTGCCGGCGTGGCGGCCGACGACCTTGCCCTTGGCGGTCAGCTTGAAGCGCTTCTTGGCGCCCGAATGGGTCTTCATCTTCGGCATGACGACCGGAGAGTAAAGCAGACCCGCGGTGGATCGCCGCGTGTGAGGACGGTCAGGCGGCGGCGTCGCTGGGGGCGGGCGACGACGCGTCCGCGGATTCAGTCGCATCCGCGGTGTCGGCCTCTGCCTCAGGGGCTGCGGCCTCTGCCTCAGGGGCTGCGGCCTCGGTCTCGGGGGCTGCGGCCTCGGTCTCGGGGGCTGCGGCCTCGGACTCGGGGGCTGCGGCCTCGGACTCGGGGGCTGCGGCCTCGGTCTCAGGCGCGTCGGCCTCGGTCCCGGCCTCGTCGGCCCCGGTCTCAGGCGCGTCGGCCCCGGCCTCGTGGGCCTTGCCGTTCTGGCGTCCGTTGCGGCCGGCCTTGGTGCCGGCGGCGTCACCTTCGGCGGCGGGCTTGTCGTCCTTCTCTCCGGCGAGCACAGCCTTGGACGGGGCCAGCATCATCGTCATGTTGCGCCCGTCCTGCAGGGGGGTCTGCTCCACGATGGCGATCTCGGAGAGCTCGCCGGCGAGCCTGTCCAAGAGCGCCGTCCCGCGCTCAGGATGGGTGACCTCGCGGCCGCGGAACATGATCGTCACCTTGACGCGGTCCCTACCGAGCAGGAAACGCTTGACGTGACCCTTCTTGGTGTCGTAGTCGTTCTGGGCGATCTTCGGCCGGAACTTGATCTCGCGGATCGTGATCTGCTGCTGGTGCTTGCGCGCGGCCTTCTGCTTCTGGGCCTGCTCGTACTTGAACTTGGAGTAGTCGAGCACCCGGCAGACGGGCGGGCGCGCGTCCGGAGCCACCTCGACGAGATCGAGATCGCGCTCCTGGGCGTACTCCAGCGCCTCGGACGTCTTGATGACGCCGATTTGCTTCCCGTCCTCGCCGACGAGCCGTACCTCAGGGACGCGGATACGGTCATTCGTCCGAGTTGTGTCCCGCTCGGGCGGGCGCCGGTCAAACCGTCTGGGTACCGGCACTAGCTGCGTGCAGCGGCCGTCTGGGTCAAGCGGGGCCGCGCCGTGTCGTGTGAAGTCCGATCAACCCGAAGGAGTATAGCGGCGATGTCAGCCGTCCGAGCGGGTTTTTGTCTGTTCCAGCACCCGCTGGGCGAAGGTCTGCACCGAGACCGCCCCGGTATCACCCGCGCGGTGCTCGCGGACGCTGACCTCGTTCTGCTCGGCCTCACGGTCGCCCACGATGAGCATGTACGGGATCTTGCGCAGCTCGCCGTCGCGGATCTTGCGCCCCACCGACTCGGTGCGGTCATCCAGCTCGGCGCGGACGCCCGCCTCGCTCAGGGCCGCCACGACGGCGCCGCCGTACTCGAGGTGGCGGTCGGCGATGGGCAGCACGATCGCCTGCACCGGGCTCAGCCACACCGGCAGCTCGCCACCGACGTGCTCCAGGTAGATCCCGATGAAGCGCTCGTAGGAGCCCATCAGGGCGCGGTGGATCATCACCGGGCGGTGCTCGACGTTGTCGGCGCCGGTGTAGACCAGTCCGAAGCGCTCGGGCTGGAGGTAGTCCAGCTGGACGGTGCCCAGCTGCCAGGAGCGGCCGAGCGAGTCGATCATGTGCATGTCGATCTTGGCGCCGTAGAACGCGCCGTCGCCCTCGTTGACCGTGTACTCCAGGCCCTGGCTCTCCAGGGCGCTGCGCAGGGCGCCCTCTGAGCGATCCCACTGCTCGTCGGTGCCCAGGCGCTTCTCGGGGCGGGTGGAGAGCTCCAGGTGCACGTCGACGCCGAAGACGTTGTAGGTGGCGAAGGCAAACTCCAGGCAGCCGGCCACCTCCTCCTGGATCTGTTCCTCGCTGCAGAAGATGTGAGCGTCATCCTGGACGAAGTTGCGGGTGCGCAGGAGGCCGTGCAGCGTGCCCGACGGTTCGTTGCGGTGCAGCAACCCCGGCTCGGAGAAGCGCACCGGCAGGTCCCGGTAGGAGTGCGGGGTCATCGAGTACAGCTGTGCGTGCCCGGGGCAGTTCATCGGCTTGAGGCCGTACGGGGCGCCCGCGGACTCGGAGATGAACATCTCCTCCTGGAACTTCTCCCAGTGCCCGGAGGTCTTGAACAGGGCGCTGTCGTAGAGCTGGGGCGTCTTGACCTCGGTGTAGCCCCGCGGCTTGCCCATCTCGCGGCTGAGGGCGACGAGCTCGTTGAAGACGACGGTGCCCTTCGGGTACCAGAACGCCATTCCGGGCGCCATCTCTGAGAAGCCGAACAGGCCGAGCTGGGGTCCCAGGCGCCGATGGTCGTTGGCGCGGGCGCGCTCGATCAGCTCCAGATGGGCCTGCAGTTCCTTATCGGAGAAAAACGCCGTCCCATACACGCGCGTGAGCATCTGCCGGCTGGCATCGCCCCGCCAGTAGGAGCCGGCGACCGACTGCAGCTTGAACGACTTGATGCGCTTGGTGGTCGGCGCATGCGGGCCGCGGCACAGGTCGGTGAACGGACCGTTGGTGTAGAGCGAGACCGTGGTGGCGTTCTCGTTCTTGATCAGGTCCTCGATGAGCTCGACCTTGTAGGGCTGCTTCTCCTCGTGGAAGCGCTGGATGGCGGCCTGGACTGAGACCTCCTCGCGGACGAACGGCTCGTCGGCGTCGATGTGGGCCTTCATGGCCGCCTCGATCTTCGGGAAGTCGGCGTCGTTGACGGTGACGCCATCGGGGAAGTCGAAGTCGTAGTAGAAGCCGTTGTCGATGGCCGGGCCGATGCTGATCTCCACGCCCGGGTAGAGCTCGAGCATGGCGGCCGCCAACACGTGCGCCGCGTCATGGCGGACGAGCTGGAGGGCCTCCTCCCCGCTGCGCTCGGTGAGAATCTCGAGCTTGGGCGCGGCGCCGTTCCCGTTGCTCTCAGGTAGCGCGCGTGAGAGGTCGCGCAGCTCGCCGTCGACCCTGATCGCAAGTGCCGCACGCGCCAGCCCTGCCCCGATGGCAGCGGCGGCGTCGGCGCCCGTGGCGCCCTTCTCGAGCGACAGCGTGGTCCCGTCTGGCAGCTCGTAATCCATCGCGCGCCGGATGCTAGTTCGTCACCGCGGTTGCGGCGGTTCCGCGCCCGGCGGGCTCAGGCGCGGGCGGTTCCGCGCCCGGGCGGGCTCAGCCGCGGCGGCGGACCTTGAAGCTGAAGTGCGCGATCGTCATGGGCCGGATCGCGATCTGAGGGCACAGGTGCGGCGGAGCGCAGGTGAAACGCTCGTCCTCGACGACGGCGCCGTGGAAGGTGCCGGTGCACCACGTCCTGGAGCCCGTCGTGCTCATCCGTCCGGGCGTGAGAGAGACGCGCACGAGCTGGCCCGCGGTCGTCGTCGGCACACCCATGCCGCCCGACGCCACGCAGCGGCCATGTTGCGGTCCGTTGATCTGCACCGTCTCCGAGCGGTGCAGCGTGCCCACCATGCCGATGTCGGTCCGATTGCGCCAGCTGACCTTGAACGCGGTGCGCGGACCGCCGGTCCCGGGACTGACGTGGACCGCCACCGGCGCCCCGGTTTCGGTGGGATTCGCGCCCGCGACGGGAACCGCCGCAAGCGCCACGAGCGCCATGACCGCGACGAGCACGATGCGCCTCAGCCTCATCGGTGTCAGGTTACCCACGAGGACGGGTCGCTCACGCTACATTTACGTCCTCCCGGACGATTAGCTCAGCTGGGAGAGCGCCGCCTCGACAAGGCGGAGGTCGCTGGTTCGAGCCCAGCATCGTCCACTCCGGTAGGCATTGGGGATTCGCGTACCGAAGGTCGTCGAGGATGTGCGGTGGCGCCACGGAAGCATAGCCTCTGAGTCATATAACCGGCGAGCAATGATAGTCTCGTCCTTGAGCTCGTTCCCCGTGCCCTGGGCGATCACTCGGCCGTGGTCGATTACGGCGATCTGCTCGGCGAGCTGATCGGCCTCCTCGAGGTACTGCGTGGTGAGCAGAAGCGTCGTTCCCTCGCGCACGAGCTCACGCATGACTGACCAGATCTCATTGCGGCTGCGGGGATCCAGCCCGGTCGTGGGCTCGTCCAAGAACAGCACACGCGGACGGGTGAGCAGGCTGGAGGCGAGGTCGAGACGTCGCCGCATCCCACCCGAGTACGTGCGCGCCGGGCGGTCGGCGGCGTCGGCCAGTTCGAAGCGCTCGAGCAGGTCGTCCGCCCGCCGGCGAGCCTCCGCGACCGAGAGGCCAAAGAGGCGGCCGAACATCTGCGGGTTCTCGCGGCCGGTCAGCATCTCGTCCACCGCCGCGAACTGGCCGGTCAGCCCCAACAGCTCCCGCACCCCCGCGGGGTCGCGGACGACGTCGCGGCCAAACACCTCGGCCCGCCCGGCGTCCGGAGCGAGCAGCGTGGCCAGGACCCGCACGAGGGTCGTCTTTCCGGCGCCGTTCGGCCCCAAGAGCCCGAAGACCGTGCCCTCCTCGACATCCAGATCCACCCCGGAAAGCGCCGTGGTTGTCCGAAAGCGCTTGACCACACCCTCGGCATGAACGGCCGGATCAGTCACTACTGAGGGTCACGGACTGTTGGGTTGTCACGGACCATGCGGTCGGCGGTCACCGCGTGGTTCACTGGCCTCCGGGCTCGCCCGGATTTGCCGGAGCTCGAGCAGATCCAGGTTCAGCGCCTCGATCTGCGCGATGACGCCGAACAACGCCGATCGATCCGCGAGCAAACCCGTGAGCACCGTCTCGCCGCCCTTGGACTCAGAGACCATCGAGGGAAAGGCCGACAGGACCGTAGCTCCGAGCTGGCCCCTTATCCGGATCGCATACAAGTCCGGCGGTTTAGCCACACGATGATCCTGCAGCGCAACCTGGTGAGACGGCGACGCCGGGATCCGGTGATTGTGGGCCAGTCGGCGCTCGCGCCGACTCGTCCGTGGTCAGGGGCGCCCGGTTGACAGGAGCCGCAGCCGCCGTGCGCATTGAATGGCAGCCGAACGATCACGCGCACCGAGCTTGGAGTAGATATTGCGGATGTGCGTGTTGACTGTGTTGATGGAGACATAGAGCTCTTGCGCGATCTCAGGCCGCGTCAGATTTGTCGGCAGATATCGCAGTACGCGCAGCTCGCTTGGACTGAGCTCCTCCGGATGGGGCAGACGCTCTGGATCGGTCGCCGGTGACGCGCCTCCCAGGAGGTCGACGATGTCGGCACGAAGGGCTCGATGCGCCGTCTCGTGACGCGGGAGCGCGTGAAGCAGGTCCGCGGCCTGCGTCATCGCAAACGGGAACATCAGCCGGTCCGGCTCGGCGGCGGCGAGCGCTGCCTCAGCCGCGCCGGCCGCGGCGCTGCGATCCCCCATGCTCAGGTACGCGGTGCCGGCGAGCAGATGGGATTCAACGAGTGTGAACAGAGGGACGACGGGGAGCGCGGCGTCCAGGACCCCTCGCAGGGCATCCAGCGCCGCGGCGGGGTCGCCCTCGGTTAGAGAGATCACTGCACGAGCGTTGTAGATCGCCCCCATCTGTCCTTCGTAGATGGCACCGATCTGCGCAGGCTCGGCGGAGGATCCGATGAGGGTTGCGCGGGCCTCATCTCGCATCCCGAGGCGAGCCTGCGTGGAAGCGAGCCATCCGGTGATCCGGGGAGCCAGAGCGTGCACACCTGTGAGCAGTGACTGCGCCTGGGCGGCCGCGGCGAAGGCTTTGAGCGCCGGTCGATGCTGCCCGCGACCAGCATGCAGCATGCCCGTCCCCACGTGCAACAGCACCGCCGAGGCCGGGTCGACGTGTATCTCTGCGACCTCCCAGGCGCGGCGTAGCCAGCGCTCTCCTTCGTCGAACTCACCCGTCCAGATGGCCAGGCCGCCAACCGCGCCAAGCGCCGGCGCGAGGATGGGCCGATGCTCCAGGCCATGACGTTCAGCCAGGGCTACGGCCTGCTGGCCACGCTCGCGTGCCGTGGCCAGCGAGACGTGCTTTGACGGGAAGCCCTGATGTGCGCGACACGCGACCTCTAGGTACGGTCGGCCGATCGTCTGGGCGAGCGCGGCTCCCGCGGAGAGGTGGCGCTCCGCGTCGGTGAGTCGCCCAGACCACGTCTCGACAATGCCGAGATTGAGCAGCGCAACCGCCCTGAGCTCACTCCCCATCGCGATCTGATCGTTCGCTTCGCCCGCGATCGAGGCATCAAGGACGTTCACCTGCTCGATGACCTCACTGAACTGCCCGCTGCGCCGGGCCATGGCCAACCGCAGGGACGCGATGGCCACCGCCAGGCGCTGCCGGCGCGGCAGCGGAGCGCTCTCGACGCGGGACTCGGCCAACGCCAGCTGCGCAGCTGCTTCCTCCAGCCGTCCCTGGTTCAGCTCACTTGCGGCATGAGCCAGCGCCAGGTCGGGGTGATCGGCGGATGCTCCTTCAGGAAACGCCTGCAGGACCGCGCCGATCGTTTCCGCCTCCCCGTCGAGCACCCACCTGAACGAGTGGTCTGCGACCAGGCGGGCGGCGTCGGGCCAGTCGCCGGCCGCAAGCGTGTGCCGCACGGCCTCGACGACGTCCCCGTGATCAGCGAACCACCGCGCAGCCCGGCGGTGGAGGTCGGGAACCTCATCCGCCAACGTACGCCGGAGTTCCAAGCGCAGGAAATCCGCCAACAGGTGGTGGTAGCGAAACCAAGTGCGCGCGGCGTCGAGCGAAACGACGAAAGCGTTGGCGTCCTCCAGTCCCAGCAGCATCCGCTCAGAGCCGGAGTGGCCTCTCAGCAGGTCGGCGAGCTCGCCGTTCATGCGGTCGACCAGCGATGTGCGCAACAACATGCTCCGCACCTCGCCCGTTTGCCGTTCGAGCATCTCGGCCATCAGGTATTCCCCGATCGCCCGGTC
>DASXCN010000577.1:0-6412 GCA_036491155.1 Solirubrobacteraceae bacterium
TCATCGACGGGCCACAGAAGCAGCTGCGGGCGCAGGACGCCGATGGGACGCTCGCGCTGGTGGCCGACCTGTCAGACCGCGGCTCGGGCCCGTTCAACGAGCTCGTCGTCAGCGCCGCCGGCAACGTCTACGTCAACGGCGGATCGGGCAGCGTCGTGTGCGTGCAGCCCGGCGGAGCGGTCCACGAGGTGGCAGACGGGCTGCACTGGCCCAACGGGATGGCGCTGCTCGACGAGGAGCGCACGCTGGTGGTGGCCGACTCCCACGCTCAGCACCTCCTCGCCTTCGACGTCGGCGACGACGGCCTGCTCTCGGGCCGTCGCGTGTGGGCCGAGCTCGAGCACGCACCCGACGGGATCTGCACCGACGAGGACGGTGCGGTGTGGGTGGCCAGCGTCCCGGGCCGGTACTGCGTGCGCGTGGCCGAGGGCGGCGAGGTGCTCAACACCGTCGCCGTCGACCGCGGCTGCTTTGCCTGCATGCTCGGCGGCGAGGACGGCCGCACCCTGTTCATCGCCGCCGCGCAGTGGCGCGGCATGGAGGCGGCGATGGCGGAGGGGCCCGGGGTCACCGGTCAGCTGCTCGCTGCGCCCGGCCAGCCCGCGCCGCACGCCGGCCGGCCGTGATCGCCGGCCCGCGCTCGCGGGTATCGTGATCACGATGGCGGTGGCGCTCATCACCGGCGGCTCGCGCGGCATCGGCGCGGCGACCGCCATCCGTCTGGCCCAGGACGGTCACGACGTGGCCGTGGCCTACCGGTCAAACGCGGACGCCGCCGAACAGGTCGCCTCCGAGGTGCGCGCGCTCGGCCGCCGGGCGCAGCCGTTTGCCGGCGACATGTCTGACGCGCAGGCGCCCGAGGCGCTCGTCTCCGCCGTGGAGGCGGAACTCGGCCCGGTCGAGATCCTTATCGCCAACGCCGGGATCAACGACCCCCTGGAGCAGGATCCGCGCCAGATCGACGCGGACGTCTGGGACCGGGTGATGGCGATCAACCTACGCGCGCCGTTCCTCGCCGCCCGCGCGGTGATCGGCGGGATGATCGACGGCGGCTTCGGGCGGATCGTGCTGCTGTCCTCGGTGGCCGCCTACACCGGCGGGATCGTCGGGCCCCACTATGCGGCCTCCAAGGCCGCGCTGCATGGCCTGGCTCACTCCCTGTCGCAGTTCGCCTCCGGCCACGGAGTCACCGTCAACGTGGTCGCCCCGGCGCTGATCGCCACCGACATGATGCCCACCGACGAGCAGGCCCTCGCAGAGCTCACTCGCCGGATCCCGGTCGGGCGCCTGGGCCGCGTGGAGGAGGTCGCCGATCTGATCTCGGCGATCGTCCGCAACCCGCACCTCACTAACCAGTCGATCCTCATCGACGGCGGGATCCGGGCCTCGTGAGACACGGGGTGGCCGTCGTCGTCTGCGTCCCGGAGGGGTTGGTCAAGGACGCCGGGCCTCGAGCTCCCTGATCCGGTCTATGAGCTCACAGACCAGGACCGCGCCCGCGTAGTTGAGCCCGAGGTCGCGGCGCAGGCGCTCGGCCTGCGCGACGCGGGCGGCGCTGGCCGGGTCATAGCGCGGCGTCTCGTCCGGGCCCGGATGGGACTCGAACAGGCCGAACTCCAGGTAGCGGCGTGCGAGCGCGATGCGGACGCCCGCGCGTCGCGCGACGACGGTCAGCTCGATCCGCTCCTCGGCGCTCATGCGCCGGCGTCGGTGGTGGGGATCTCGGCGAGCTGTTCGTAGAGCTCACGCTCACGCTCGGACAATTCCTTGGGCACGGTGATCTTGACGATCGCGTGCAGGTCGCCGTTGCCGCCGCCGGAGCGGGGCAGACCACGTCCACGCAGACGCAGGCGACGGCCGCTCGACGAGCCGGCGGGCACCCGGATCTGCGCGGTGCCGCTGGGCGTCCTCGCGGTGACAGTCGCGCCGAGCGCCGCCTGCCAGGGAGCCACGGGGAGGTCCACGTCGAGATCGTCCTCACCGCGCTGGCGGAAGTCGGGATGGGGCTTGATCGCGATCCGGAGGTACAGGTCTCCGGATGGTCCGCCGTCGCGTCCCGATCCGCCCTGGCCGGCGAGCCGGATCAGCTGGCCGTCGCGCACTCCGGCGGGGAAGTTGACCTCGATGTCGCGGCCATCGAGCGTCAGGCGGCGACGGCCTCCCTCCAGTGCGTCCTCCAGCGACAACTCGAGCAGCGCCTCACGGTCGTAGCCGCGCAGGGGCCCCCGCGTCTGCGCGCCCGGGCCTCGAGCGCCCGGGCCGGCACGGCCGCCGAACAGCCGCTCGAACAGGTCGTCGCTGAACTCCGCTCCGAAGCCGTCGCCGAACCCCTGGCGGCTGACGAAGTCGTCGAAGTTGGCGTCCGGGGCCTCCTGCTCCTGGCGGCGCCAGTCGGCGCCGAGGCGGTCATAGCGCTCGCGCTTCTCCGGGTCAGACAGCACCTCGTAGGCCTCGCCGATCTGCTTGAACCGGTCCTCAGCGTCGCTGTCGGAGTTGAGGTCGGGATGGTAGGTGCGCGCCAGCTTCCGGTAGGCGCGGCGGATCGCGTCCTGATCAGCGTCGCGCGCGACGCCGAGCACCTCGTAGTAGTCGGTGTAGGTCAGTGCCACGCCGTCACCCCGTCCTGAAGTGAGCGCTGTGGGTCGACGTGCTCACCGGTAGACGGCGATTTTACCGTCCGGGAAACGGCGGCCGCGTGCGGCGCGAACGGGGCGTCCGCGCCGCACGCTGCAGGGGGTGGGCGTCCGGTTGCGTACGCCTGGCGTACGGCCGGCGTTGTTTGGGGACGGCTGTAATGCGCGCGTGGGTGCTGGACATAGGGCAGGCATGAGAGAGGTGGATCGTCGCCAACGGCTCGAGGTGCTCTTTGATGAGCACGCGGCGGCCGTCCGGGCGTACGCGCTGCCGTGGCTGTTGGCCTGCGCGCGGCGCGTGCTGGCCAATCAGTACCGCGGCGCCCGGCGACGCCTGGCGCTGGTGGACCGCCTGTCGTCGGGCCCTCGTTCGATTGCTCCGGGTCGTTTTGGAGTCGCGATATTTTCGCTGTTCCGTCCGACCGGGTTGATAAGGGTTGAAATCTCGCGCGGAAACTCAAGGTCCTAGCCGTCGCGCTTCAAATTCAACCATGGTCGAGACCTTGTCTTGAAATCTGGAGACCCAATTTCAAGCTTTGAGCTAAAATACTTGAAATGAACATCGACGCTATCCGCGAAAGCCCCGCTGGGCATTTGGTGCCGATCAGCGGCCTGGATCCTTGGCGCGGTGAGCTATACGACCATTTCGCATTCGTTCCGGTCCCACTTCCTACCGACCTGGCCGACCTGCAACTGGCCGACGACACCTGGCGGGTCGTCGTCAAGGCTGCCAGTGCACTCGCCAAGCTGGACCAGGCGGGCCGCCAAGTTCCGAACCCGGACCTATTGCGTAGACCAACGCTTCGACGCGAGGCACAGAGCACGTCAGCGCTCGAAGGCACGTTCGCTGCGTTTACCGACGTGCTCGAGGCAGACCTTGACGATGACCGCACTCACCGATCTGCGGAAGTGCGAGAGATCCTCAACTACGTCAGCGCAGCAGAGTTGGCGTTCGATTGGATCGCAGATCGACCACTGACGCTTGGCTTCCTAGGGCAATTGCAGGCAGCCTTGGTCAAGGATACGGAAGGCGAGCAGCCGGACTCCGGCAAGATCCGCGACCGCCAAGTCGTCATTGGCGCTCGACGCGGTCCAATCACCGAAGCGCGATACGTGCCGCCGCCGCCTGGGACGCTCCTCGAAGACGGGGTTCGAGCCTGGTTGGAGTGGATGAACTCAAGTGCGCAGCAGATGCCCGACGTCGTCCGCGCCGCGCTCGCCCATTACCAGTTCGAGACGCTGCACCCGTTTTCGGATGGCAACGGGAGGCTTGGTCGGCTCATCGTCGTGCTGCAGCTCATGCAATACGGGGCCATCCATTACCCGCTGCTCATTGTGTCGCCTTGGTTCGAGGCGCGACGCCGCGAATATCAGGACCAACTGCTTGAGGTCAGCCAGACTGGCAAATTTGACCCGTGGGTGCGCTTCTTCGCCGAAGGCCTAAGAGCACAAGCCGACCAAACGGTCCGGCGTGTCGAAGCGCTCCTCGACTATCAGGACCAGATGCGCGATGCCGTCCGCCGAGGCAACGTTCGCGGCGTCCGTGCGCGCATCATGGAAGACATTGTTGGTCAGCCGATCATCTCGGTCGCGTGGGCCGAAACGCAGTACGGAGTCTCGTATCAGGCAGTCAACGAAGCCGTCCGCCGCCTTGTCGAGGACGGCGTCTTGCGGGAGATGACCGGGCGTAATTACAACCGGCTGTTCGCCGCACCTCGCGTGTTAACAATCATCGAGGACTGAATAAATTTGAAGCGACCTACGTCAGTCGGTTGGCGCCCTAGCGGGCACGCGAGCGCCTCCCAAGCACGCCATCACTCGGAAGACATGCCCCGTCGAAGGCCGGAATGAAGTCTCCATGCGGCAAATGCTACGCCGATCTCGGGACCCGTTGGGGACATGTACCGCGATTAGCACACCCCTGAAAACGCGAAAGCTCCGGGCCTGCCGGGGCGTCCTGAAGTGGGCCGTGTAGGGATCGAACCTACGACCTTGGGATTAAGAGTCCCCTGCTCTACCAGCTGAGCTAACGGCCCTAAGGTCTGGCGATGTTACCCCGGGTCCGGGGCGGGCGGTCAGCAGGCCTGCTGGGCGACGGACGGCTGGGTCTTGGCCAGCGCGATCTGGGAACTGAGCGTCTTGGCGGTCGCCTTGGGCACGAGGCTGGCGGCCTTGGCCGCGGCCAGATCACCCTTGCGGGTCTGCTTGGCGGCGTAGGCGGTCATGGCCAGGCACTCGAAGCTCTTGACCGCGGTGGGGTCGGACTGGGTGGCGAACTCCCAGGCCGCGGCCGCGTTGGAGTAGTCGGCGAGGGCGCTGTAGGCATTGCCGGCGAAGATGGCGAGGTTGTTCTGGGGCGTCTTGGTCAGCGTCAGGTACTTCTGCCACGCGTCGGTCGCGTTGGCCAGCTCCTTCTTGCCCGCGGCGGTGTAGGTGCCGGTGGCCGTGTTGAAGCCGGCGCTGGAGGCGTTCTGGTAGCGCGCGGTCTCGAGCGCGGCCCAGGCCGCCGGGCTCGAGGGGTTCTGCTTGGCCTGCTTGAGCGCGGTCTTCTCGGCGGCGCTGAACTGCTGGTTCTGGTTGCTGGAGCCGCCGCTGAAGGCGTTGAGCAACCCGCCGTTGCCGCTACCGGTGCCGACGCCGAAGAGGACGAGGCCACCGCCGATGAGGATGGCCAGGCCGAGGTACACCGCCTGGACGGTGCGGCGGCGGCCGCGGCTGCGCAGATCGAAGAGCATCAGGTCACGAGTCCGATTCGCCGGCGTCCGGGGGCCCGACCGAGATCAGCTCAGCGGCGGCGCGCTTGGCGTCACGGCGGTCTGCGAATTTGAGCAACACGATGCTGGCGAGGAACAAGATGACGAGAGGAGCGGTCTCGAGTCCGGTGGTCACAGGGTCCGCCCCGGGCATCGCCGCCGCGATGACGGCGATGATGACCGTAGCGTAGCGCCAGTGACGGGTCAGGGTGCTGCCATTGATCACGCCCACCTGGCGCAGTCCCATCAGGGCCAGCGGCAGCTGGAAGGCCAGCCCGATGGCGGCCATGGTCAGGACCTGGAACGAGTAGAGGGGCTTGGCCTGGACTAAGTTGTCGAATTGGTTGGAGTTGTAGCCCTGGAGGAACTTCACGGCGGCGGGCAGGACGATGAAGTACGTGAACACCACCCCGGCCACGAACAGGGCCGGTGCCGCGATGACAATCGGCGCTGCCACCCTGCGCTCGGTGTCGCTGAGCGCCGGCACCACGAAGGCGTAGATCTCGTAGAGAAGGACGGGGAGCGTGAGCAGGATCGCCGCGTAGAAGCAGACGGTCAGCGTGGTGGTGAAGGCCTCTCCGACGCCGATCGTGATCGGCTGGTTCTTGGGATTCTTCTGAGGCAGCGCCTTGGCCGCCAACGCCATGTTGCGTGCCGCCTGCGCGAAGAGGGCGCGGTCAGCGGCTGACTGGTTCGATGAGCCCGCCAGCGTCTGAAACGCCTTGGCCGAACGGGCGAGGTCCTTGGACGCATTGGCGCTGTCGCGGGTCAGCCCGCCGATCTTGTTGGATCCGGTCTGAGACGGCGGCGGCAGCGCCCGGTTGAGCAGGTTGAGCAGGGCGTTGTTCTGCCAGTAGCAGAACGCGAAGGCGACAGCCAGCACTCCGAGGCACACGAACAGGCGACTGCGGAGCTCGTCGAGATGGCCGACGATGCTCAGGCGATCCTCATACCCGATGGGGCGGAGAACCTTCGCCATGGGGTGCGCTCCGGCGCGCTGCTAGGAGCGCTCGGACCCGGCGCCGC
>DASXCN010000578.1:0-9896 GCA_036491155.1 Solirubrobacteraceae bacterium
GTGCTGCTGCTCTCCCCGGTGCCGATGGTGCGCGGCTTCGGCCTGCTCCTGGTGGCCGGCATCGCAGTCGCCTTTCTGTGCGCGCTGACCGCGGGCTCGGCGGTGCTCATCCTGGGCGAGCGTGACGGCGGCTGGCTCGGCGCCTCGTGGCGGGGCGCGGTGGACATCCTCGGCCCGGTGGGGCGCGGATTGGCTCGCGCCGGGCGGCGCCTGACGCCCGGGCCACGGCCGCTGGACAACGGCACCGGCCGGCCGGGCCGGATCGTCTCCGCTGTGGTGGCGCGACCTGGGCGCGTTCTGGCGCTGGCGGCGGTGCTGGCGGTCATCGGGTGGGTCGCCGACACCCAGACCGCGGTGCAGTCCGATGTGACCAAGCTCGTCCCCACCAGCATGCCGGCCCTGCACAACCTGAACACCCTGGAGAAGGTGACCGGCGTCAGCGGCGAGATCGACGTCACCGTGCGCGGCCGCAACGTCGCCACCCCGGCGACGGTCAACTGGATGATCTCCTATGAGCGCCAGCTGCTGACCCATTTCGGCTACCTGGAGGAGAAGGGCTGCGGCGCGGCCACGCTGTGCCCGGCGCTGTCGCTGCCCGACCTGTTCTCCAGTGCCGCCCAGTCGGGCGCCAGCACCAAGACCAGCCTCACCCAGGGGCAGATCTCCACCTTCCTCACGGCGGTCCCGTCCTACTTCTCCCAGGCGGTGATCACGCCCGACCATCGCGAGGCGACACTGGCCTTCGGCATCCGGCTGATGCCGCTCTCGCGCCAGGAGCAGGTGATCGACTATCTGCGCTCGCATCTGCACCCGCCGGCGGGGACGACCGCCGCCCTCGCCGGCCTCCCGGTGCTCGCCGCCGAGGCCAATGCGTCGCTGTCCTCGACGTCGCATCGCTTCCTGACCCTGATCGCCGGCCTGCTGGCCGTGGCGCTGGTCCTGCTGGTGGTGCTGCGCCGCCGCGACCGCGCGCTCGTGCCGCTGGCGCCGATCGTCATGGCCACTGGCTGGTCGGCTCTCATCCTGTATCTGATCGGCATCCCGCTCAACCCGATGTCGGCGACGCTCGGCACGCTGGTCATCGCCATCTCCACCGAGTTCAGCGTCCTGCTCTCCGAGCGCTACCGCCAGGAGCGCGCCGCCGGGCACGACCTGCCCGGAGCGCTGGCGCGGACCTACCGCTCCACCGGCGCCGCCGTGCTGGCCTCCGGGGTGACCGCGATCGCCGGCTTCGGCGTGCTGGTCTTCTCCGACATCACGATGCTGCGCGACTTCGGGTTCGTGACGCTGATCGACCTGTCGGTGTCGCTGTTGGGCGTACTGTTGGTGCTACCCGCGGTGCTGGCGCTGTCCGAGCGCCGGGCGCTGGCGCGCCAGCGTGACCCGCTGCGCGCGGCAGGATCCGCGCGGCCGCGGCTCAGGCGCCGGCCGCGAGTGGCGTGAGCGAGGCGCCCACGGGGGAGGGCGAGGAACGGCCCGGCGACGAGGCCGCTCCGTCCCTGCAGCGCCTGGACCCCGATCGCGCCAGGGAGGCCCGCGACCCCCCAGCCGGCGAGCACCACCACACCGCTGACCCCAGCGAGGCCCGCGCCGCCCTCGACCCCCGCGCCGCCCCCGACCCCGGCGCGCCCGGCGCGCCCGGCGCCCCGGCCCCGCCGGTGATCGACACACGGCCCTACCGATGGATGATCGGGATCATCGGCTTGGTCATCGTGATCGCCATCTCCGTCTACCAGTTCGCCAGCCATGGGGTGGGGAACACAGGGGTGACCGCCGGCCATCGACTGCGCGACTTCGCCGCCCCGCTGGCCGCCACCAACCTCGAGGGCGATGCCAACGACCATCCCACGTGCTCGACCGCCCGCCATGACCCGCGAGCGCTCAACGTCTGCCTGCTGGCCCGTCGCGGCCCGCTGGTGCTGTCCTTCTTCGTCCCGGGGGCAAGCCAGTGCGTGCGCCAGGTGAACGCGCTGCAGACGCTGGCCGCCCGCTTCCCGTCGCTGCAGTTCGCGGCGGTGGCCATCGGGGGGTCGCACCGGGCGACGGCCGCGCTGGTCCGGACCCATCGCTGGACGATCCCGGTTGCCTATGACTCAGACGGCCGGGTCGGCGCGCTCTACGGGGTCGCCGCGTGCCCGATGGTGGAGTTGGCGGCGCGCGGCGGGGTGGTCCGCGACCGCCTGATCGGTGACCGCTGGCAGACGGCGGCGGCGCTGGCGCCCCGCGTGCGCGCGCTGGCCGCCGCCGGGTCGGCCACCGGCTGAGGCGATGGCCTCGGTGGCCCCGCAGCCCGGGTTCGTCGACCCTCTGGTAGCGGAGGAGTTTCCGGGCCTGCGCCTGCGCTGGGTCACCGTGGGGGCGCGTCCCGGGCCCAGCCCGCCGGCCCTACGCGTCCAACTGCGCGACCTGGCCAACCGCTACCGGGGCGCGGGCGTGATCACGATGCGCACCAAGCCCATCCCACAGGCCTTCCGCGCCTTCTTTCGCCAGATCGGCCTGGACCCCGACGTCCACCGCATCCCCTCCGAGGCGGTGGCGGTGGCGCGACTGGTGCAGGGCGGCTTCGTCTCGGTCGATGTCGTCGCCGACGCGTGCCTGGTGGCCCTGATCGAGACGGGGATCCCGATCTGGGCCCTCGACGCCGGCCGGGTCGACGACGCCGGCCTCGGTATCCGTCTCGCCGGGCAGGGCGGCCTGATCGTCGGCGACGGCGTTGTCACCTGCGGCGCGCTGTTCGAGGACCCACTGCCCGAGTGCTCGGTGGCGGCGCGCACGCAGCGGGTGACCCTGTTCGCCGTGGCCGTCGACGGGGTCCCAGAGATCCACGTCGAGGAGGCCCTGTGGCTCGCCGTGGAGCTCCTGACGCCGGTTCCGCACCGGTTTTAGGCTCCACGCCTGGGTGCTAAGGTCTCGTTAGCCATGGGAGGAACGGTGCTTGCCTCGCAGGTGCAAAGTGTCAGCGCCCCCGGCGCTGGTCTTGAACCGGGCGTCGTCACGGATGAGCGCGCGGCTCGCCGGACGCTGCGCGAGCAGATCGCTCGCCTGGAGCGTGAGCTCGCCGATGCCTTCGTCACCGCCTTCGGAATGGGTGGGCTGCCCCAGCACGACCTGCAGAGCACCCGTCCGACCCACGCCCGCCTGCTCGACCTCGGGGAGCTGGAGGTCGTGCGCGACGAGCTCGCCGAGCGGCTGCGCGAGGCGCGTACCACGATCAGCCGGCGGGCCGACGAGATCGCCGAGAAGCGCCTCGTGCTCGAGCGGATGCTGCTGCGACCGGCCGACTACAAGTTCACGCGCATCTCCGCCCGCGAGCTCGGCGAGCCGGGGTGCGGGGTGTGGCAGGTGCGCCCGCGGATGGGCTTGATCGGCATGCTGATGGGGTGGTGGCAGGTCAAGCTCTCCTCCGGCTGTCCGTTACCCAGGGGCCGCGGGGCCCGCTGACGCGGACCGTGGCCAAGCCGAGGTGGCGATGCGCGCCCTGCTGAGATCCGGCACCGGCGCGCTGCTGGTGGTGGCGATCATGTTCATCGGCAGCCTGGGGCTGTGGGTCGGCACCCCGCTGTTCTGGCTGTGGGTGGGCTCGCAGATCCAGGGCGCGACGCAGTCGCTGGGCACGGCGCTGGCGGCGGCCTTCTTCGGCGTCGTGCTCACCGTCACCGTGGTGGCATCGCTGCTGTCGCGTCTCAGCGACGTCTACCGGGACAACTGCCTGGCCCGCGGCCTCGACGATCCGGGGCCGGTGGTCCTCGAGGGTGTCCTCGTCGTCAGCGCCGGGCTGACCCTCGCGGCCTTCGTGGTGTGGTTCTTCTTCCTCGCCGGCACCAGCCCCGTGCCGATCGGGATTCACGTCTGACCGGGCCGGACGCGCCCCGCGACCCCAGTCGCCAGGCACGTCCGGCACGGACACGCGCTCGTCTAAGCGCCGACCAGCTCCATCTCCCTCGTGTCCGACGAATCCAACGAACTCGCCAGCATCCGGCGCTGGCGGTCAGTCAGAGTCCCTACCGGCTTCGTCTCGACGATATGACTGCGTGAGAGGAACTTTCGGCACCTCGTATTGCCCCAGCGCCGCTGACTCATCAGGAGATCCCCGATCGGCCAGCTGGACGCGGCATCAGGACACTTGAGAATGACTTCCGCGGCGGAGACCTCTCCGAGCGCGATGCGCCGCTTCAGCGCGGCGCGAGCGAGCCGGATCTCGTTGGCTCGCTCGAGGGCACGGAGGCGCTGTGGCTCGGGGGCCTTCAGTGCGGTCGACGTCATGTAGTGCTCTCACTTCCCAACATTCGGGTCCGCCACGGCGGACGTTGACCAGTATCGGCAGCCGGTGACACCAGGGCGTCAACAAGCTGCCGGTCCTCCAATGAATTCGGAGCCGAGCCTCGGCTCGCATGTTCGGCGATGGCCTTTCCGGGGGCGTTTCTCCCGCCGCCGGCCCTCCTCGCCGCGCGGCTGACCATCACCTTGCGACGCTTAGGACGCTAGAACAAACCGCTCGGTCACAGCAATGTCACACCGCGGTGACATGCGCTTAGAGCGCCTTTTTTCTCTCGCCCGGCGTCTTGTGCAGGAACGGACAAGTCGCCCGCGGCTCATTGGCCGCCGGGGAGCGTCCCATGCTCGGACTCGAAGTCTCGCTTGACCGTCGCGAAGGCCCCAAGCGCCCGGTCGAGGGTTGCCCGGTCATGGGTCGCCATCACGCTCGTGCGCAGCAGCGCGCCCGCCGGCGGGACCGCCGGATGGATCATCACGTTGACGAAGACGCCGGCTTCATACAGGGCCTTCCACAAGAAGACGGCCTTCCAGTCGTCGCCCACGAGGACGGGGACCACCGGCGTGATGACCTCGGTGCCGTCGGCCAAGCGCGTGGGCGGGACGACGTGGAAGCCGAGCTCGGAGAGCCCGCGGTGCAGGTAGGCGGCGTTGTCCAGGACCTGGGCGAACAGGTCCCGGCCCTCGTCGGAGCGGCAGATGCGGACCGCGGCCAGCGCGGCGCCCACAGCGGCCGGAACCGCCGAGGCGGTGAAGATGAAGGACCGCGCCTGGATGCGCAGGAACTCGATCACGTCCGCCGGTCCGCCGATCACCCCTCCACAGGAGGCGAGCGACTTCGAGAAGGTGGCCATGCGCAGATCCACCCGGTCCTCGACGCCGAGCAGCTCGCTCGCTCCGGCGCCGCGCGCGCCCAGGACGCCCAGGGCGTGCGCCTCGTCCACCATCAGCCGCGCCCCGTAGCGCGAGCACAGGTCGCAGATCTCGGGCAGCGGGGCCACGTCGCCCTCGGTGGAGAAGACACCATCGACGACGACCAGGATGCCGCCGCCGTCCTCGGTCGCGCGGCGTAGCCGCTTCTCCAGCTGATCGAGGCGGTTGTGGCGAAAGGCTCGGAGCTTCGCGCCCGAGATCTTGATCCCGTCCAGGATCGAGGCGTGGTCGCCCGAGTCCGCGACAACGGTGTCGCCCGGCCCCAGGATGGTGCCCAGTGCGCCGACGTTTGCCTGGTGGCCGGTGGTGAAGACGAGCGCTGAGTCGACGCCCAGCCAGTCGGCCAGCTCCGCCTCGAGCTCCAGATGCAGGTCCAGCGTGCCGTTGAGGAACCGCGACCCGGTGATGCCCGTGCCGTACCGGTGCAGCGCGTCCATGGCGCCCTGCTTGACCCGCTCGTCGCCGGTGAGCCCCAGGTAGTTGTTGGACCCGAGCATGATCCGCCGGCGGCCCTCCATCTCCACCACGGGCAGGGTCGGGCCCTCGAGCGTGTGGAAATAGGGGAGGGCGTCGAGGTCGCGGGCGGCCTTGAGCTGAGCGATGCGCTCGTGCTCGCGCGCCTTGGCGAAGACGTCTATCGATGTGGACATCTGAGCAAAGGTAATCGTAGTGGGCGGTCGTCGCGGCTTTGAACCTGACCGCGTACGCTGTCACCATATGCCGCCCATGTCTCACGACGAGTCCACTGAGCACGGCTCGGAGCCCGTCGTCGACGCCGACGTGGTCGACGACGTGGACGGCCTGGCCGCCGCAGAGGAGACGGTGCGGGGCGTCCCGGTGCTGGCCGAGGTGCGCACCATCGAGTCCCACTCACCGACGTCGCTGCCGGCGGTCCAGGCGGCCGCCGTGGCCGCCACGGGGTTCGTGGCCGGCGCCGCCACCCTGGCGCTGGTGCGCCGTCACAACGCGCGCAAGCTCGCGCGCAGCCGCCAGCCCCGCCGGGCGCTCGAAGCGCTGCCGATCGTTGGGTCGCGCAGCTTCCTCGTCGACGTCCACCTGCTCGCCAGGGACTCGTGAGTCCCCGGCCGGGGGAGTGACCGGCCGGCCCGGCGGCGGCACCGGCGCCGCCCGCTCCGGCGCCGCCCGCTCCGGCGGCGCCCGCGCGCGCACCGGCGCCGCCCGCACCGGCGCCGCCCGCGCCGACACCGCCCGCGGCTATGCCCTGGAGGTCCGGCAGGAGGTGCGCCCGCCCTGGACGTTCCGGCTCTCGCGGCGCGTCGGCCTGGACCGCGTTGCCCGGATCCGCGGTGGGGTGCTGCACCGCCTCCTGCACTGCGATGACGAGCCGGTGTTGGTCCGCGTGGCGCAGACCGCCGCCGACCGGGTCCTGTTCGGCGCCCAGGCCGACTCACGCGAGCTCGCCGAGTGGGGGATCGATCGGATGCGTGCCGCCCTGGGCGTCGACCTCGATCTCCGCCCGTTCTACGAGCGCTTCCGCTTTGACCCGCTCATCGGCGCGGGCGTCCGCGCCCATCCGGGACTGCGGCCCCACGGCCGGCCCGACGCGTTTGAGGCGCTGGCCTGGGCGGTGTGCGAGCAGCTCATCGAGTACGAGCGCGCCGCCGCCATCCAGCGCCGCCTGGTGTTCCGGCTGGGCCGGCGCTGCGCGGTCACGGGGCTGGTGAGCTCACCCTCGGCCGCGGTGCTGGCAGGGCAGGCCCCGGCGCTGCTGGAGTCCTTCGGCCTCACCGAGACCCGGGCGATCGCCCTGGTCAAGGTGGCGCGCGAGGTCGCCTCGGGACGCGTCGACCTGTCAGACCCCGATCACGAGCGCGGGTGGCGGCGCCTGCGCGCGATCCGGGGCGTGGGCAGCTGGACGCTCGAGACGCTGGCCTTCACCGGGCAGGGCCGCCTGGACCAGCTGCCCGCCGGGGATCTCGCATACCTGAAGCTGGTGGGGCGGTTGCAGTCCCCCGATCCGCGTGCACGAGCCACCGAGGAGGAGGTCCGCGAGCTGTTCGCCCCCTACGCGCCGTACGCGGGGCTGGCCGGGCTGCACGCCCTCAGCGGGGCGGGCAGCGCGGCGGCGCTGCGGCTGGCTGCCTGAGCGGCGCCACGCCCGCGACCAGAACCAACCGTCTAGGCGTGAATGGGGGAGACGACGACCTGGTGACCACACGGGGTCACACGCGGCCCCGACCGCAGCGACAGCCGCTGCCAGTGCGTGCGTGACCCCGGCGCCGAGAGCATGGCGGCCGCCGCCGTATGGCAGACCCGCGCGCCCTTGTACTCGTTGTTAGTCACCAGGCTGATGCCGAAGTGGGCACTCGCGCCCGGCTGCAGGGCCACGGGCCGCGGGTGTGACTCGGTGTCGGGGAAGAACCCATCTCGGCGCCCGACGCGCAGCGGCAGGGCCCGGCCGGCGCCGTTGAGCAGCCGGGCGCTTGGGTACCCGCGCAGCCGGCACGCGGTCTGCGAGCTGTTGCGCACCGTCACGTGGAGCTCCAGATGCCCGGTGGCGCCCTCGGTGCCCGCGTAGGACAAGGTGAGCTGGGACCCCGTGCAGCCCTCTGTGTGCGGCGCCTCGGCGCTCTGGGGCGGCGCCGAGGTGCTTGTCGACGAGCGGGGCTGTGAGCTGCCACACCCGGCCAGGGCCAGGCCCAGGGCCAACGCCGCGGCTCCCGCGATCCATCTGTGCATCCGTGACATCGTAGGCGCCCTCAGGTGCCCTCGCGCAACTCCGCGCCCGGCATCAGGGTGAACTCCACGGTCTCCCAGGAGGCCTGCGCCAGGCCATGGCGCAGCGCGTCGTCGTCGGGGAAGCCATGGTGCAGGCGCCGTCCTTCGCAGTGCACTCGCACCTCTCGGGTCCCGAACGGCCAGGGATCGAGCGCGGCCGCCAGCGGCCGCCCCGCGACGGGGCGCAGCGCGACATCGACCGCGCCCTCGCCCGCGAGCGGAACCGCCCGCAGTGTGCGCGGCGACCAGTCCAGGAGCAGCGCGAGCGAGATCAGGTCCCACGTCCACAACAGGGAGCTGTTGCGCGACACGCGCTCGGGGGTCGCGTGGGGGGCGGAGAAGGGGTCGGCCCGCAACGCCTGCAGCAGGGAGCGCTCGAGCTCGGCCGCGTGGCCGAGAAACGCGGTGACGGCCTCGGCGTCGCCGGCCCTCGCCGCCGCCCGGTCAAAGCCCTCGTACAGCCTGCGCCCGTGCATGATGGCCAACAGCGCCGCGTAGCGGCTCTGGGTCACCAGACGCTGCGGGCCGCGGGACCACAGCCCGGCGTTGGCGCGCGGCCCCATCTCCATGAACGACTGGGGCAGGCCCGTCTCGGCGTGGCGGACCGGGTCCAGGTCCCATGCGGCCATGCCGACGTCGTGCTGCTCAGCGCCCAGCGCCACCTCATCGAGCGGCTCCACGGACCCGAAGCGCTCATTGCCCCACCCGCGGGCGAGTTGCCCGCAGAGCCACGCGTGCGAGGCTTGGCCGACGGCCAGCACCCCCGCATCGTCGTGGCGCAGCACCATCGTCGGCCTACGGGCCCTGCCCGGCCAGGAGCTGGTTGGTCGAGGCGTCGGTGATCGTCTGGGCGCTCTTGATCAGGTGCTGTCCGAGCATCCAACGGCCGAACGCGTTCCATCGGCCCTGGTCCTGCCACCCCCAGGGGAGGCTCGCCTTGGCTGGGAAGAACGAGGAGAGGGTCGCGCTGACGCTGGCCTGCTGGAGCTTGCGGTTCAGCGTCGGGTTGGCGCGGACCAGCGCATCGACGCCGGCGGAGGGGTCGGTGCGCACCGCCTGATAGCCGCGACCCAGCGCCTGCACGAACCGGCGCAGTTCGTTGGTCTCGTTGGCGATCTCGTTCTCGCGCACCACCAGCACCAACTCGTCGTAGGGGGGGACGCCGGCATCGTCGACGCGGATGACGTCGGGCTGCTTGCCGGCCTGGCGCAGCTGGATGGCCTCGTAGTTCCAGTAACCGCCCAGGGTGGCGTCGACGCGTCCCGACAGCATCGCGGGGACGAGGTTGGCGCCGACGTTGATGTCCTTGACTGAGCCGGGCGGGACCCCCGCGTGGGCGAGGATCGTCTTCAGATAGGCCTGCTGATAGGGGATGCCGGCGTCGCCGATCTTCTTGCCGCGCAGGTCCTTGGGGGAGGTGATGTGCTTGGACCGCAGGGCCAGGATCGAGGTCAGGGGACGCTGGACCAGCGCCGCGATGGCCACCAGCGGCTCGCCGGCGTCGCGGGCCAGCATCAGCTGCGGCTCATACGAGATGGCTGCGTCGACTTTGCCCGCCGCCAGCAGCTGCAGGGGCGTGGCCGGGTCGGTCGGGACGCGGACATGGACCGACAGCCCCGCCTGCGTGAAGTCGCCGTTGGCGAGGGCCTCGTAGATGCCGACGTGGTCGGCGTTGGGCAACCAGTCGAGCATCAGGTTCAGCGGCTGGGTCTGGGCGGCGGCCGGCGCCAGCGTGTCCTTCTTCTCGCCACAGGCAGCCAGGGCCACCGCGGCCACCAGCGCGCCGAACAACGGCAGCACACGACGCTGTGCACCTCGCCGAGAAACACTTGTCATCAGGCAGGGTCTCCGATTGGTTGATAGGCCCACGGCACGGTGAGCCGCTCGGCCAGGGTCAGTAGCAGGAACAGGGCGATCGCGAACAGCGACAGGACGACGACGGCGGCGTAGGC
>DASXCN010000579.1:0-3160 GCA_036491155.1 Solirubrobacteraceae bacterium
GAATCCGCAGCGGCTCGCCGGCGCTGTCGTGACCGATCGCGTCGAGGTACCGGATCTCACCCAGGCAGTCACAGCCGAGCTCGAGCGAGGTGGTCACGGTGCCCAACCCCCACTCGCCGACGTCAAACGCCGTGCGGCGGAAGTGGGCGGAGGTGGGGTCGCGGTAGGGGACCACCATCTCGGCAAACGACAGCCGGTGGGCTACCGAGCGCACGCGGCCGGAGTCCTCGTAGCCCACAGCGTGCAGCACCATGCCCTCGCGGTAGTTAAAGCCCACGTGCATCGACCACTTCTGCCAGCGCAGCAGGTTCCCGTCCAGCTCGAACGACGGACCGGAGGGTTGGGTGATCTCCAGTGGCTTGACGTCGGTGCGCAGCTGCAGTCCGGGCACCAGGCGCGGGACGTACTCGCCCATCACCTCCGGCTCGTCGATCACACCGGTGTCCTCGACCTCCAGCAGCTCCAGGGTGTTGAGGTCCACCACCAGGTGCAGTCCGGTGACCGGATGGGCGTACGGGTTGGAGCCGGGCCCCCGTGACCGGTACCAGACGTCGGCCCAGCCCAGCCGCCGATCGGAATACGGCTCGGGGAGCAGGTGAGCGCCGTAGGCCCAGGCTTCGACGAGGACGAGATCCATGTCGGTGATCCCGCGGCGAGCCAGCGCCTCGATGACCCGTGGCTCGCGGCGCATGGCCACGTCGCAGTCGTGCATCTCGTCCAGCGTCATGTTGGGCTGCCCGTCGGGCTCATGCGCCCAGCTGACTACCGCATCGCCGGTGAGCGACACGATCGCCTTGTAGGCCTTGCCGTCCTCGCGGTTAAAGCACACGACGCGGGCGGCGCGCTCACAGTCATCTCCGGCACGCCAGGCGCGCACGACGTCCTTGGACGGTTCGCGCAGCTCGATCGAGGCAAAGCGCCAGCGGGGGCCGACGTCCCGGTCGCGGCGCACGATGGCTGCCGCCGCGCCCATCTCATCGGCGCTCAGGGGGTCGAGGGGGTGGGGAGTCATCGGTGGCGCATGCTCCATGATCTCCGGGTCACAAGCAACCCGCGCAACGCTTCGTACCCGCTCTTAAGCACCTCTCACGAATGTGGCCTACCTTGACACCCGTCTGATGAGTGGACCGAAACATCTCTGGTCAGGAGATTGGGAGAACGAGTCCGAGGAGGCGTCCACACAACGCGTCCGCGAGCCCCGGCCCCAAGAGCCTGAGCCTGCTCCAGCCGAGCCTCCGCGCGCGCACGTCCGCCGCACGGTCCGCCCGGGGGTGGTGCCCGTCGCGATCGCGGTCATCGTCATCGCCGGGGCGGCGTTCGGCCTGAGCAGGCTGTTCGGTGCCGATCATCACAACCAGAACAGCGCCTCTCTGCTGAGCCCGCTGCCGCCGCCGCACATCACCGGCAACACGCGCCCGATCAGGTGGCTGGGGATGGAGATCATCACCTCGCCCCAGGGCAACCCGTTGGTCGAGACGGTGACTCCGTACAGCAACGGCGATCGTGCCGGCGTGGAGCCCGGCGACACGATTCTGTTGATCAACAACCACGCGGTGGGCTCGACGGGCAGCATCTCTGACGCGATCAAGGGCCTGCACGCGGGTGACAAGGTCAGCATCGTCGTCAATACCGGCAGTGCCGACCTGACGCTTGCCGCGACGCTGGCGGCGCCGCCGTCTCCGTACCCGTGAGCTTCTCCTCGCCGCTTGTCCTCGTCGGGCTCGTCGCGGTCCCCGTCCTCGCCGGCTGGTATCTCAGCCAGCAGCGCCGGCGCCGCGCGGTGGCGGCCGCCTTCACGGCGCCGCTGCTGACCGACTCGGTCGCGCCGCGGCGCCCGGGCTGGCGCCGTCACGCGCCGATGCTCGTGTTCGCGATCGCCATCGCCCTGCTCATCGCCGCGGCCGCCAAACCCCAGCGGACCGTCGCCGTCCCGGTCAACGGCGCCGCGATCATGCTCGCCAACGACGTGTCGAGCTCGATGATCGCCACCGACGTCCGCCCGTCGCGCCTGGGCGCGGCCAAGAACGCGGCCTCCCGGTTCGTCACCCAGGTTCCCGGCGGCGTCCAGGTCGGTCTCATCGAGTTCGCCCGCCGGCCGATCCTTCTGCAATCGCCCACCACCAACCACGCGCTGACCCGCGGGGCGATCGCCGCCCTGCACCCGGGCGGCGGCGGGACCGCGATCGGCGAGGCGCTGACCACGGCGCTGCACACCCTCACCAACCTGCCTCGCAAGGGGGGCAAGCGCGTGCCGGGCGCCATCGTCCTGCTGTCGGACGGCAGCTCCAACGTGGGAACCGGCCCGGTGGAGGTGGCCCGCCAGGCGAAGGCTGCCCACATCGCCGTCTACACGATCTCCCTGGGGACGCCCAACGGCACGATCCCGATCAAGAAGAACGGCCAGACCACCAGCGCGCCGGTCCCGGTGAGCTCCCAGGAGCTGGCCGAGATCGCCCAGGCCTCAGGCGGCAAGGCCTATACCGCGGCCAACAGTGCCAAGGCGAGCGAGGTCTACGCGCACCTCGCCGTCGCGCTGGGCCACAAGCACGTCAAGCGCGAGATCACCGCGGACGTCGCGGGAGGCGGCCTCGTGCTGCTGCTCGTGGGCGGCGCCATGTCCCTGATGTGGTTCGGCCGCATCATCTAGAAGCAGACACAGAGTCTCGGAGGACCCATTGACCGACATCGAAGCAAACACCCAACAGCGCCACGAGGCGCGCGACGCCCTCCAGGAGGTGCTGTACGAGATCAAGCGCGTCATCGTCGGGCAGGACGCGATGCTCGAGCGCCTGCTCGTCAGCCTGCTCGCGGGGGGGCACGTGCTGCTGGAGGGCGTTCCGGGCCTGGCCAAGACGCTGACCGTCAAGACGCTGGCCGCGGCGCTGGGGGGTACGTACGGCCGCATTCAGTTCACCCCCGACCTGGTCCCGGCCGACCTCGTCGGCACGCGCGTGTGGCGGCCCGACACCGGGCAGTTCGACACCGAGCTCGGCCCGGTCTTCCACAACTTCCTGCTCGCCGACGAGATCAACCGCGCACCGGCCAAGGTGCAGTCGGCCCTGCTGGAGGTCATGCAGGAGCAGCAGGTGACGATCGGCGGCACCAGCTACGGCGTGCCGCTGCCCTTCATCGTCATGGCCACCCAGAACCCCATCGAGTC
>DASXCN010000580.1:0-4846 GCA_036491155.1 Solirubrobacteraceae bacterium
GTCCTCCGGAGGCGCCGAAACCGCCGCGCGGCGGCATCCCGCTGGCCGACGCTGTCCCCGCGCGCGTGCGCCTGCGCGAGCACGGCCGCCTGAGCGAGCGCCTCCCCAGCCGCCAGCGCCGGCCGTCACGCGAGCCCGCCCGCCGCCCGGTGCGGACGCCTCACCAGTCGGCGCCCAGGGTCCGCGAGCGCTGACTCGGCGCGGCACGCCCGCGCCCTGATCGACTCGGCCTCCCTAGAAGCGCTTGGGGCAGTCGGAGTCGCTGGCGATCCGCCGGCTGACCACCAGCAACTTAATCGTGAACCCCTCGAGCACGCTGCCCGCGTGGCGGACGCGCAGGCATTGCACGCGCGGCAGGGAGTTGCCGGCCACCCACGCCACCCGCGCGGTTCCGAGGGTGGAGGCGACCGAGAAGGTCGAGGACGGGTTGATCTCCGCGATTGAGACCCGACCGGAGTGGCGCAGCGCGGCGGTGTTGACCGTCGCGCGGACCCGGCACGCGGCACTGGCGCGGCAGCCGGTGATCAGCGAGATGACGTCCGAGGTGTCGCCGCGGGCCTCGGCCTGAACGAGGTTGGTGATGGCTGCGTCCTCGGCGTCACCGACGTTGAAGGCGCGGGTGAGCAGCGTGGCGATGAACAGGAAGACGATGACACCGACCACGATCGCGGCGATGATCCAGCGGCGGCGGCGCATGCGCGCGGACGGTAGCCGACGCGGGCGGCCCGGCGACGCGCCCAACCGGCCGCCCGGGCGCGCCCAGCCGGCCTCGCGGCCCGCCGAGCCGCGCCACGCGGCCCGCCCAGCCGCGGTGCTCAGGAGTCGCTGAGCTCCATGAACCGCTGCACCGACGCCTCCTGGTGATCGAGGCGCTCGGCCAGCAGCAGCGCGTGCTCGGCCGCCAACTCCAGGAAGTCCTCCACGCACCGCTCGGGATCGTCGGCGAGGGCGTAGACGCGGCTGAGGTCCTGCTGGGCGCAGGCGATCCCCATGGGCGGGCGGCCGTCAGCCAGCGTGCGGGCGCTGCACACCGGGGTGACGACGAGCTGTGACTCGGTGGCGACCAGCGCCGTGGGCAGGAGCCGGGGCGCGGGGAGCTTGACCGAGAGCTGCACGGAGTGATCGATGGTCACGCCGCTGCCGGCGAGGTCGCTCAACGGCTCGCGCCAGATGTCAAGGACGGTGTCGGCGCCGACCAGCGCGTCGCGCAGCGCGGTGGCCTGCTCGACGTAGAGCCGCTCCGCGTCGGCGCGGTCATCGGCTTCGGCAAGGTCGAGGTCGCACGGCACGCGCAACAGCTCGCCGGCCGAAACCGTGGCCCCCGCCCCGCGGCTGCCGCAGGCGACGTAGGTCTGCAGCGTACCGAGGTCCCGGCGACCGTGGAAGATGACCGTCAGCGCCTCGCTGAGCGGCAGCCCGCTGACCTGAAGCGACACTGCCACCGCCGAGCTGTCGTCAAGCAATGCCCGGCGCAGGAGCTCCTCCGCTGTGGCTTCTTCGCGGACCGGATCCTCGTCGTGCATGGGTTCCCTCCTTCACAACTCGGCAACGTCTTGGCTGTATTTACCCAGGCGCGGCGGTCGTTCACAACCGCCATCTGGAGAACAAACGCTGTCCACGGGGCGAGGCGTCCGCGAACCCGTGCATTAGGGTTCAGTCGATGTTCCTGCTCAGGCTCCTCTACAAGCCGTTCGCGATCGTCGGCGCCATCATCGCCGGCAAGGTCGGCCGGTCGCTATTTCGCAGCATCTGGGCCAAGATCGACCACGAACCCCCGCCCAGGCCGGGCAGCGGCGAGGGCAGCACGATCAAGGTCGTGGGCGCCCAGGCGCTCCAAGCCGGGGTGATGGCGGGGACGGCGGCGGCAGTGGACCGGACGTTCGCACGGTTCTTCCACCACCTGATCGGGATCTGGCCCAAGAAACGTCCCGAGCCCGAGGACTAAGCGGGCACGTACCACGGCGCGAGGCCCTCGCGCCCCCAGTCGGGCATCGGCGTCTTGGCGCGGGTCTCGGGGTCGATCCAGACATGCCGGATGTCGGCGTCGAGCAGGAGCTCTCCGTCGATGCGACGGAAGCGAAAGGCGGTGGTCACGCTGGTGCTGCCGAGGTGCGTCACCGTCGCCTCGATGACGACCTCCTCGTCGAAGCGCGCGGCGCCGCGGTAGCGCAGGTTGGCCTCGGCCACCACGATGTCCGCGCCGCGCTCCAGCATCACCGTATAGCCGCCGTAGGCCGCGCGCCACAACTCGGTGATGGTGTGGTCGATGTACGCGAGGTAGTTGGCGTTGAAGAGGACGCCCTGGAGGTCGCACTCGGCGTAGCGGACGCGGAGGCGGTAGATGAAGGGTTCAGCCATCTCCTCCTCCGCGCAGCACGAATCCCCGCTCGGCCAGCTGGGCCAGCGCGTCCTCGAACGCGGCGAAATCGCGCCCGGTGAGGGCGTCGATCGGCCGGCCGCTCGGGCCCCCGGCGCGCACCCAGCGCCGCAGCAGCGCCGGGCCGGCCCGCTCCTCGGCGTCGGCCAGCAGGTCCAGCAGGATGGGGAGCTCGGGCCGGTGCTCGAGCTGGCCCGAGAGCACGGTCAGCGGGTCGACGCCCAGCACCGCGCACAGCTCCTCGTCTGAGAGCCCGAGGAGATCCATCAGCCGGGCGGCGCGCTCTGACTGGACCCGGCGGCTGGTGGCCGGATCGTCGGGCGCGGCCACTGCGGAACTAGAAGAGCTGGTTCTCGCCGCCGAAGACGTCCGACACCGAGCCGTCGGTGAAGATCTGGCGGATCGAGTTGGTGAGCAGGTCAGCGCAGGACAGCACGCGGATGTTGTCGGGCGCGCCCGGCGCCAGCGGGATCGTGTCGGTCACTACGACCTGCTCGAAGCCCGCCTGGGTGAGGTTCTGCCAGGCGTTGCCCGAGAAGTTCCCGTGGGTGGCGGCCGCGTAGACGCGCCGGGCGCCGGCGTCACGTACCGCCTGTGCGGCAGCGGCCAGCGTGCCCGCGGTGCCGATCATGTCGTCGACGAGCAGCGCGGTCTTGTCGCGCACGTTTCCGATGATGTAGCTGATCTCGGCGACCTGCTGGGCGGGACGCTCCTTGTTGAGGATCGCCAGGTCGGCGCCGATCTTGGCGGCAAACTGCTTGTTGAGCTTCACCCGGCCGGCGTCGGGCGCCACCACGACGAGGTCCTCGAGGTCGAGGTCTGAGAAGTACTGGGTGAGCATGAACAGCGCCGTCATGTGATCGCACGGCTTCTGGAAGAACCCCTGGATCTGGCCCGAGTGCAGATCCATGGTGAGGATCCGGTCGATGCCGGCCGACTCGAGCATGCGCGCCACCAGCCGGGCCGAGATGGGTTCACGCGGCGCGGACTTCTTGTCCTGCCGCGAGTAGCCGTACCACGGCGTCACGGCGATGACCCGGTGCGCCGACCCGCCGACCGCCGCGTCGACCATCGTCAGCAGCTCCATCAGCGCGTCGTTGGCGCTCAGCCCGGCCGCCTCGTTGGCGCACGTCGGCTGGACGATGAACACGTCGGCACCGCGGACGGACTCCTTGAAGCGGCAGTAGACCTCGGTGTTGGCGAAGGTCTTGGTGGTCGCGTCCGAGAGCTCGACCCCCAGCTTGTCGGCGATCCGTGCGGCCAGCTCCGGATTGGCCCGCCCGGTCACGAGCATGAGTCGCTTGTCGTACTCACGGCGCATCATCGTCGGCACTGGGGCGGTCTCCGTGACGCTCATCTCGTCCTGCACGATGTTACGCACGGGGGCCGACGACTCCGTGGTGCTCACTGGTCCTCCTTCGATTCCGCGGCGGCTTTCCGGCGGCGGCGCTCAGCGTAGCCGTCGATGTTGGTCTGGCGCGAGCGCGCGACGCCCAGCGCTCCCTCGGGGACGTCGGTGGTGATGACCGAGCCCGCGGCCGTATAGGCGTCATCGCCGATGGCCACGGGCGCGACGAACGTTGTGTCGACGCTCGTCTTCACCCGGCTACCGATCGTCGTGCGGTGCTTGCGGTAGCCGTCGTAGTTGGCGGTGATCGTGCTGGCGCCCAAGTTGGTCTCCTCCCCGATGTCGGCGTCGCCGATGTAGGACAGGTGGGGCACCTTCGTCCCCCGGCCCACGTCGGAGTTCTTGATCTCCACGAACGTGCCGGCCTTCGAGCCCTCGCGCAGGATCGTCCCCGGCCGCAGGTAGGCGAACGGCCCGACGCTCACTTTGTCGCCGATGACCGCGCCGGTCACGTACGCGTGCAGGACCGTGGCCCCGTCGCCCACGGTGGCGTCGATCAGCGTGCTGTTGGGCCCGATGGTGGAGCCAGTGCCGATGGCGGTGGCGCCGCGCAGGCTGGTGAACGGCGCGATCACGCTGTCCTGGCCGATCGTCACGTCGGCGTCGATCACCGTCCCCGCCGGGTTGACGATCGTGACCCCGGCGAGCATGTGGCGCTCATGGATCTGCCGCTGGGCCACCTCGGCCACCTCGGCCAGCTGCACCCGATCGTTGATCCCCAGCATCTCGTCGGGATCCGACAGCACATAGGCACCCACGACGCGGTCATGCGCGCGCATGATCGGCAGCACGTCGGGCAGGTAGTGCTCACCCTGGGCGTTGTCGGCCCGCACCTCGGCCAGCGCGCCGGCCAGCGCCGCCCCGTCGAAGGCGAACATCCCGGTGTTGACCTCGTCGATCCGCAGCTCGGCCTCCGTGGCATCGCCCGCCGCCTTGGTCTCCACCACCCGTTCCACCGTCCCGTCCGCGGCGCGCACCACCCGTCCATAGCCACTGGGATCGGCCAGCACCATCGTGGCGATCGTCGCCGCCGCGCCTGAGCCCTCGTGAGCCTCAACCAG
>DASXCN010000581.1:0-5744 GCA_036491155.1 Solirubrobacteraceae bacterium
GGCGCCGGCGGCGGCGCCCGGCCCGTAGCCGCGACACGAGGACCCCCGGCGGGCGTTCTAACCTCGCTCTCCCCCACCATGCCGTCCCCGTTTGCCAACGAGCCGATCCTCGAACTGCGCCGCTCCGCCGTGCGCAGCCAGCTGGCCGACACTCTGACCGCCGTCGACCGCGAAATGCCGCTCAAGGTGCCGGTGCTCGTCGGCGGCGACGCGCGCACCGGCACTGAGCTGGTCTCGACGGATCCGGGGGCCCCTGAGCGGCTGGTCGCCAACGCGGCGCAGGCCACCGCCGCCGACGTCGACGCTGCCGTCGCGCAGGCCACGCGCGGCCGGGCCAGCTGGGGCGCCACCCCGGCGGCTGACCGAGCCGCCGCACTGATCGCCGCCGCGGCGTGGCTGCGCGAGCGCCGGCTGCGCATCGCGGCGCTGGAGGTCCGTGAGTGCGCCAAGCCGTGGCCCGAGGCCGACGCCGACGTGTGCGAGGCCATCGACTTCCTCGAGTACTACGCGCGGCTGGCGCTCGAGCTCGACCGCGGGCGGCCGCTGCTCCAGGTCCCAGGCGAGCGCAACGAGCTGCGCTATGTGCCTCGCGGCGTCGTCGCCGTCATCTCACCCTGGAACTTCCCCTTGGCGATCCCGTGCGGCATGACCTCCGCCGCCCTGGCCGCCGGCAACGCCGTGGTCCTCAAGCCCGCCGAGCAGTCGCCCGCGCTCGCCCACCAGCTCATCCAGGCCCTGCGCGCCGGCGGCGTGCCCCCCGAGGCGATCGGCTTCCTGCCCGGCGAGGGCGACGCCGGGGCGGCGCTGGTGGCCCACCCCGACGTACACGCCATCGCCTTCACGGGCTCACTGGCGGTGGGGCGGGAGATCATCGCCTCAGCGGCCCAACTGCGCGACGGGCAGAACCACTTCAAGCAGGTGGTGGCCGAGTTGGGGGGCAAGAACTGCGTGATCGTCGCCTCCGACGCGGACCTGGACGAAGCGGTCCCGGCGATCGTGGGCTCGGCGTTCAACTACGCCGGGCAGAAGTGCTCAGCGGCCTCCCGCGTGCTGGTCCACGAGGCCATCGCCGACCATTTGCTCGAGCGGGTGGCCGGCGCGGTGCGCACCCTCATCGTGGGACAGGCCGAGACGCTCGGCACCGACGTGCCTCCCGTGATCGAACGCGAGGCCCAGGAGCGCGTGGCCCGCTACGCGCAGGCCGCCGGGGACGGCGGCCAGATCGTCGCCCAGGCCCCGGCACCCGACGGCGGCGGCTGGTTCTGCCCCGCGACGCTCGCCGCGGACCTGCCCGACGGCTCCCCGGTGCTGGAGGAGGAGATCTTCGGGCCCCTGCTCGCCGTCCAGCGGGTGCGCGACGTCGAGGCTGCCTGCGACGTCGTCGACGGCCTGTCCTACGCGCTCACCGGCGGGCTCTTCACCCGGGATCCGGCGATCGTGCGCCGGGTGCGCCAGCGCTCTCCGGTCGGCAACCTCTACGTCAATCGCGGGATCACCGGCGCGATGGTGGCGCGCCAGCCGTTCGGCGGCAACCGGCTGTCGGGGACGGGGCTGAAGGCCGGCGGGCCTGACTACCTGCTGCAGTTCGTCGAGCAGCGCGCGGTGAGCGAGAACACCATGCGCCACGGACTCGAGGTCTGACCCACGGCGGACCCCGGCGGGCCGAGCCGACCCGGCCCCCACCGTGGCGACGTGAGTCGGACGGCCTTGACCTACTCGTGAGTCGGGACGATGATGGGAACCATGCCGCCGACGGTCGCCTGGAAAGTGGCGTTCGCGATCGTGCTCGTGGCCGCCATCGCCACCAGCGCGCTGGCCCGTGCGCCCCGGCGCGCGGCTGACCCCGCGGAGCTTCGCCGCCTGGTCATCTGCGCCCTCGGCCTCTACGCGATCGGTGGCCTGGCCACGCTGACCCACCACTCGGCGCTCGCCGGGCTGGTCTACGCCTCGGGGATCGGGGTGGCCGCGCTGGCCGCGTGGCTGTCGCGCGGGCGCGACCAGGAGGACCCGCCCGACGGCGGCTCCGAGCCCGTCGACGAGGAGCCGCCGCCCCAACCCGACGGCGCGCCGTGGTGGGACTGGGACCGTTTCGAGCGCGAGTTCCGCGACTACGCGCAGCGCGGGGCGGGTGGCACCGAATCAGTGGATGGTCATCCGCTCAACCGTTAGGTCCGCCTTCGCGGCCCAGGACACCGGATCCTTGGCGAAGTCGCGCTGTAGCGCGTCGTTGTTGAGCGCGTCGTCGAGTCCGGCCATGATCATCGACTGGTCCAGCACCAGGCGTCGGTGGCCGATCGAGCCCGTCTTGGGGTTCACCGAGTCAAAGAACCCGCCGTCGGTGCCGTAGAGGCCCGGATAGTCGGAGCGGAGCCTCTGCAGGTTGGCGTAGGCCTCCTGCGGGATGACCGGCAGGGCGATCGCCGAGGCATGGGGCGTGACCGCATCCTCGGTGGTGCACGGCGCCCCCGGCGCCGGGGCGCATGGGTCCTGGGCCAGGCCCTCGCCCGCCCCGAAGGCCAGCCCCTGTACGCCGAAGGCGCTGTAGTTGCCGCTGTCGTCGGGGGTGCTGGACGGCGACATCCCCCACACCGGGTCATGGAGGACCTGGGTGTCATAGCGCTCCTGCACCTGGGCCAGGCGCAGATCGGCCAGCCCGAAGCTGTGGGTTCCCCACTGGGTCTCGGGGACGACGAGGTTGGCCATCAACCCTTCGAACATGCCGCCCGAGAACGTCGGGATGAAGGTGGTGTCGGTGCCTGGGTAGACGTAATGACCCTCCCAGACCTGAAACTGCTTGTGGCTGATCGGGTCGGTGATCGTCTCCCACTGGCCCGGCGGCGGGAACTGCCCCTGGAAGGAGAAGTCCGGGTCGGTGGGGCAGCGTTGGGGCGGCAACGTCCGCCACTCGCGCCACCACACGTCGCCGGGCATCTGGCGCAGCCCCATGCCGATGTACATCGAGATGCGCGGGTCGGAGTACAGGGCACCGTTGTGGAAGGCGGTCGGGTGGGCCGGCGCCGGATCGACGTAGAAGCCGCCGTACTGCTGGCCGGTGGGCTGGTTGCCGGGGATCGACGCGTTGGTGTTGCAGTCGGTCTGGGGCCGGTTGTCGTAGAAGATCGAGAAGTCCATGTCGCCCAGCAGGCGGCTGGCCAGATCGCTCACCCCCGGGAGCGCCTCGCGCGCCACCATCAACCCGGAGGCGTACCAGCCGTTGTCCACGGCCGAGAGAAAGCCGCAGTTGTTCTCCACCGTCGGGGGCGTCGCCGGGCAGTCGCCCTGTCCCGGGTTGAGGAGGACCTTGCCGTTGGTGGTGTCATACAACTGGAAGAGAAAGCCCTTGTAGCGCTTGAGCGAGGCCACCTCGTTGAGCGTCGCCGAGGCCAGTCGCTGCGCCGTGGCAGTGTCGATGAGGTGCATGTCGCGGGCGGCGACCACCGCCCACAGGTAGACGCCGATGTTGGCAGCCGACGTGTAGGTCCCGCGCACTGCCCCCGGACCGAGGTTGTCCAGGGGCAGATGCGTGACGGGGTCGATGTCGGCGGCGTAGAACCGCCACGTATCGGCGGCGATGCCGTGCAGCACCGCGCGCTGCTGTGCCGTCAGGCCCGAGCCGCCACCTGCGGCCAGGGCCTGCCCGCACAGGCCAGTGGCCAGCGCGGTGGTGCAGAGGACGGCCAGGAACGCGAGGCGCAGGCGCATCAGTTAACCGTGAACGTCGCCGTGTTGCCGCCGACTGAACTGTCGCCGACAAACAGATGGAACTGACCGGGCTCGATCACGAAGTGGCCCTGGTCGTCGTAGAACCCGAAGTTCTGGCGACTGAGCGTGAACGTGACCGACTTGGTCTGCTTCCCGTCCAGCGACAACCGGGCAAAGCCCTCCAGCTTGCGCACCGGCTGCAGGATGCTGGTGAAATCCTGATGCAGGTACAGCTGGACGACGTCGGTGCCGGCGGTCGACGAGTTATTGGTCACCGGCACCGTCACCGTCAGCTTCCCGTTGGGCGAGACGCTGCTCGACGACAGCTGGGGCGTCCCGACGGTGAACGTCGTATAGGACAGCCCGTACCCGAACGGGTACTGCGGCGTGTTGGGCACGTCGAGGTACTTAGAGGTGAACTTGTTGTTGGGGTCGGCCGGGCGGCCCGTGGGCAGCTCGTTGTAGGAGATCGGGATCTGCCCGACGTTGCGCGGGAACGACATCGGCAGCTTGCCGCTGGGGTTCACCTTCCCGAACAGGACGTCGGCGACGGCGTCGCCGCCCTCGGTCCCCGGGTACCAGGCTTCCAGCAGCCCGGGCGCGTTGTCGGCCAGCCACGGGATGGTGAGCGGCCGGCCGTTCATCAGGACGACGACATAGGGCTTGCCGAGACCGGCGATCTTCTGGATGAGCTGCAGTTGGTTGCCCGGCAGATCCAGGATCGATCGCGAGGACGCCTCGCCGCTGTCCGATGACGGCTCACCAGCGACGATGACGGTCACCGCCGAGGACTGGGCGGCGGTCATGGCGGCGCCGAACCCGGAGATGTCGGTGCAGGCGGTGTCACATCCCTGGGCGTAGGTGATCTGCGCGCCGGGCGCCGCCGCCTTGATGCCGTCCAGCGTGGTGACGATCTTGTCGGTGGTCTTCAGGTCCGCCGGCGTCGTGTCATAGCCGATCGGCACGTCGGGGCCGAGCTGGTCCAGCGCATCGTCGGCGAGCGGGCCCACCACCGCGATCGACGGCGTCGAGGTGCTGAGCGGAAGCGCGTTGTTGTTGTTGTTGAGCAGAACCATCGACTCATCGGCCGCGGTCCGAGCCTGGCTCACGTTGGGCGGGGTCAGCTCAGCGGTCTTGACGCGGCTGGCGTCGGTCAACGGATTGGAGAACATGCCGGCCAGGTACTTGAGGGTGAGCACGTGGCGTACGGCGTTGTCGAGCTGGGCCATCGTGATCTTGTGCTGAGCCAGCAGGTCGGGGCCGGCGTTCTCATAAGTCGAGTTCGGGCTGTGGAGCTGCACCGCCATCTCGATGTCGACACCCGCGCTGAGCGCCTGCTGCGCGGCCTGGGCATCGTTGGCGGCGTAGCCGAACTCCTCCAGTTCCTGGACCGCCTGGTAGTCTGAGACCACCGTGCCGCCAAAGCCCCACTCGTCGCGGAGGATGGTCTGCAGCGTCTCGGGATCGGCGGTTGCGGGGACGCCGTTGAGCGAGTTGAACGCGCTCATGACCGTCGCCACGCCCGCGTCGACGCCGGCCTTGTAGGTCGGCAGATAGTCGTTGAACAGCTGCTGGGTCGACATGTCGACCGTGTTGTATTCACGGCCGGCGACGGGGGCGCCGTAGGCCGCGAAGTGCTTGATCGTGGCCGCCATCTTGTCCAGGTCGCTGTAGTCCGAGCCCTGGTAACCGTGGATGCGCGCGCCGGCCAGCGCGGCGCCGAGGAACGGGTCCTCGCCGCTGGTGCCCTGGACGCGGCCCCAGCGCGGGTCGCGGGTGACGTCGACCATGGGGCTGAAGGTCCATTTGATGCCGTCGGCAGTGGCCTCCGAGGCCGCCATCGACGCGTCGTCGCGGGCCAGCGTCGGGTCCCAACTGCTGGACTCGCCGAGGGAGATCGGATACAGGGTCTTGTATCCGTGGATGACGTCGAGCGAGAAGATGAGCGGGATGTGCAAGCGCGACTGGAGCGCGGCCTGCTGAAGCTGGTTGATGTTGTCGACGCCCACCATGTCGAGGATCGAGCCGACCAGCCCGTTCTT
>DASXCN010000582.1:0-5393 GCA_036491155.1 Solirubrobacteraceae bacterium
CGGAGCACGTGCGCCTGGCGCACCCCCGGGGTGAGCGCCACGTAGTTGTGGCCGATCCGCCACTGGAAGCGCTCGCCCGACAGCTCGTCATGGACGGTGAAGCTGGGCGGCAGCCCGAGGCTCGCCGGGATCACCGTCACCCCTTGCTGGCCCTGGTGCGGGTCGAGGTTGACCACGCACACGATCGTTACCCCACGGGTCTGCTTGGCGTAGGCGATGAGCGCTTCGTTGTGGGTGTCGAGGAAGGTGATGTTCGACAGCTCGCGCAGCGGGGCGTTCTCGCGGCGGACCTGGTTGAGCCGGCCGATCATCGGCAGCAACGGCCCGTCGAGCGCGCGCTCCTTGATCTCGTACTTCTCGGAGTTCAGGTACTCCTCCGAGCCCGGGCGCACCGGCTCGTTCTCGAAGTGCTCATAGCCGGAGTACAGGCCGTAGCTGGGGCTGAGCGTCGCCGCCAGCACCAGCCGGGACTCGAACGCCGCCGGACCCCCATGCTGGAGGTACTCGTGCAGGATGTCCGGGGTGTTGACGAAGAAGTTGGGGCGGAAGTACTCCTGCTCGCCCGAGTAGGCCAGCTCGGTGACGTACTCGGTGAGCTCCCAGCGGGCGTTCTTCCAGGTGAAGTAGGTGTAGGACTGGCTGAAGCCGAGCTTGCCCAGGTGGCGCATCACCGCGCGCTTGGTGAAGGCCTCGGCGAGGAAGATGACGTCGCGGTCGCGGGCGTGGACCTCGTCGATCAGCCAGGACCAGAAGGCGAACGGCTTGGTGTGGGGGTTGTCGACCCGGAACACCTTGATCCCGCAGTCGACCCAGTGCAGGATCGCAGCGAGCTGCGCGTCCCACAGCGACCGCCACGCCGGCGAGTTCCAGTCGAAGTTGTAGATGTCCTGGTAGCGCTTGGGCGGGTTCTCGGCATATTTGAGCGTGCCGTCGGGCCGACGCTGGAACCATTCGGGATGCTCAGTCAGCCAGGGATGGTCGGCCGAGGCGTTCAGCGCCCAGTCCAGGCCCATGTCGATCCCCAGCTCGGCAGCCGCCGCGGTGAGCGCCCGGAGGTCGTCCTCGGTGCCCAGCTCGGGGTGGATGGCGTCGTGGCCGCCCGAGGCGTCGCCGATCGCATACGGCGAGCCGGGGTCGTCGGCCGCGGCGGTCAGCGCGTTGTTGCGGCCCTTGCGGTGGGTGAGTCCGATCGGGTGGATCGGCGGCATGTAGACGACGTCGAAGCCGAGCTCGGCCAGCCGGGGCAGCTGCTCCTGGACGCCCTTGAGCCCGCCCCAGGAGCGGGGGAACAGCTCGTACCAGGCGCCGAAGCGCGCCCGCAGGCGGTCGACCTCGATCGTCAGCGGCTGGTCGAGGCTGACGTTGCCGTGGCGCTCCTGCTCGTGCTCGACGGCCAGGGCGAGCTCCTCGCCCAGCGCCACGTCATGCTGGGCGGACTCGGGCACGCTGGGATCGCTGAGCTGCTCGACGGCGTGCTGAATGAGCTTGCGTCCGGCGGGGTCCTGCGCGCGCCCGGCCGCCGCCTCCAGCAGCACGCGGCCCTCGGAGAGCTCACCGGAGAGGTCGTGTTGGTGGGCGTTGACCTTGCGCTGGAGCTCGTCGCGCCAGGTGCCGAACACATCGGTCCACGCTTCGATCGTGTACTGCCACGCTCCCGGCCGGTCCACGCTGAACTGGCCCGCCCAGCGCACGCCGCCCAGATGCGCGTCGATCCGGCGCAGCCCCACCTCGCGCCACTGCTCCTCGCCGGGGCCGCGGTAGCGGATGACGGCGCGCAGGAGCTCGTGGCCGTCGCGGAAGACATCAGCCTCGACGTCGACGACGTCCCCGACGCACCGTTTGGCGGGGTAGCGGCCGGCGTCCACGGCCGGCGTGGGCGACTGGATGACGATCCGGCGCGGAGCCTGCTGCGCGGCGCCCGACGCGGGCGGCGGCGGTCCCGGAGCCGGACCGGTCTCGGTGGTTTCAGTCCGGATGCTCACTCGTCTGGAAGGTATCCGCCACACGCCTTCGGGTAAACCTCCGCTCGTGAAACGCTCGTGAACCAGTGGCCGAGATCGAGCGGCGTCCAGCTGCACATCACCTCGCTCCCCGCGGGGCGGCTCGGCCCCGGCGCGTACCGATTCGTGGACTGGCTGGCCGCCGCCGGGCAGTCGTGGTGGCAGGTCCTGCCGCTCGGGCCGCCCGACCGCTACCGCTCCCCGTACAAGTCCAGCAGCGCGTTCGCGGCGTGGCGGGGGTTGCTGGCCGAGCCCCGGGCGCCGGTGTCGGCGGCCGAGCTATCGGCGTTCCGCGAGCGCCATGCGTTTTGGATCGGCGACTGGGAGCGCTTCGCCGGCCGAGGCGCCGTCGCCGACCAGGTGCGCTTCGACCGCGAGTGGGGTGCGCTGCGCGCCTACGCCGCCGAGCGCGGCGTGCGCATCCTCGGCGACGTCGCCATCTATGTCTCGCCAAACGGCTGCGACCACCGCTACCACCCCGAGCTCTTTCAGACCGGCTTCGTCGCCGGCGCGCCGCCCGACGCCTACTCGCGCAATGGCCAGCTGTGGGGCAACCCCCTGTATGACTGGCCCGCGCTTCAGCGCCGCGGCTACCGCTGGTGGGTGGAGCGGGTGCGCCGCACGCTCGACCTCTTCGATCTCGCCCGGATCGACCATTTCCGCGGCCTGGTCGCCTACTGGTCGGTGCCGGCGCGGGCCCGCACGGCGCGCGGGGGCTCGTGGAAGCGGGGACCGGGGATCGGGCTGTTTCGCGCGCTCGAGCGGGGGCTGGGACCGGAGGTCGGCATCCCGCTCCCCCTGGTGGCCGAGGACCTGGGCGTCATCACGGAGCCGGTGGAGCGCCTGCGCCGGCGCCTCGGGCTGCCCGGGATGCTGGTCATCCAATTCGGCATGGACCCCGACGAGCCACGCAGCATCCACCGCCTGGCCAACCACACCGCCGACCGGGTCGTCTACACCTCCACCCACGACCAGGACACCGCCCGGGGCTGGCTGGAGTCGCTGGGCACGCGCGAGCGGGCGTTCGTGGACTCCGAGATCGCGCGCCTGGGCTTCACGGACCGCCGGCGCCCGTGGTGGGGCCTCATCCGCTACACGTTCTCCTCGCCCGCGCAGATCGCCATGATCCAGGCCCAGGACGCCCTGGGGCTGGGTTCCGAGGCCCGGATGAATGCTCCCGGGAGCGCGGGGGGCAGTTGGCGGTGGCAGATGCGTCAGGGCGCGCTGACGAAGGCGATGGCGCAGCGGTTGCGAGCGGCCAGTGAGGAGTCGGGGCGGTTGGCCGCCGGGCGGTGAGCGGGGCACCGGCGAACGTCAACTGCGGCTATCGATGGCAGCTCGGGCGGCCGAGGCTCGCCCCCAGTCCTCACCGCAACCGCCACCGCATCACCGCGCCCCGCCCGCGCAGCTTGGCGTCGCGGTAGACGTAGCTCATGTCGCCTCGCAGGCGACCGATCCGGGTGGTGCGATAGCTGATCAACGATGCGGGGGAGACGGGGGCCACCAGGCCATCGGCGGCCAGCACCTTCAGGGCGCGCTCGGCGATCGCGATCTGCCCGAAGGCGGTGGGGTGGACGCGGTCGGCCATCACGTGGTTGCGCGCGCCGAAGTCGCCGAGGTCGACGACCAGCGCGCCGACCCGGGCTGCCGAGGCACGGACCACCGCGTTGAGCTCGGCCACCTTGGGTCCCGCGGGCGGGAGGCCCAGGCCCCGCGGCGCGGTTAGGGCCAGCACGCGGTCACAGCGGCCCGCCAGGAAGCTCAGGCACGGCTCGTAGTCGGCGGCGAAGGCATCGGCGTCCCAGTCAAAGCCCCGGACGTCGTTGGCGCCGATATACAGGCAGCCCAGGTCATAGCGGGCGGCCGGGTGCGCAGCGCGGGCCTCGAACGCCGGGATCTGCCGGTGGCGCACGTCGCCCACCTGGGCGCCGTCGGTGGCGTAGCCGGTGTAGGCGAGCCCCAGCGCGCGAGCGGTCCACAGCGCCCAGGACTGCAGCGCGACGCCCCATTGCAGCTCGCCGCCGGCGTTGGTGATCGAGTCACCGAAGGCGAGCACGCCGAGCTGCACCGGCCCAATGCTATTGCCGCCGGCTTGCGAGGTGAGGTTTCGCGTCGCCATCGTTCGGTGATCCTGTGCACTGGCTCGTCTCGGCCCGCCGTCCGGGCGGGCAGACCGCCCGGATCACCGCCGATAACAGATAATCGCCTCTTGGATAACGCCACCACGCAATACGACGGGCAGATCGACATCCTCGCCGCCGCCGAGGATCTGGCCGAGCGCATCCCCGAAGCGCTCGCGCCGCTGGCCCGCGTCGCCTACAACTACCGCTGGTCCTGGCTCCCGGGCGGCCCGGAGCTGTTCCGCAGCGTCGACTCCGAGCGCTTTGACCTGTGCATGGGCAATCCGGTGCGGTTGCTCCAGGAGTCCCCGGCGCGGGTGCTCAAGCGGGCCGCCCACGACCGCGACCTGGTGGCCCGTGCCCAGGCGGTCGAGGCCGAGATCGCCGCCGACGTGGACCGGCCCTACGGCGCGCCGGCGGTGGACCCCGCCCACCCCGCGGCCTTCCTATGCGCCGAGTACGGCGTGCACGTCTCGCTGCCCATCTACTCGGGCGGCCTCGGGGCGCTGGCCGGCGATCTGCTCAAGGAGGCCTCAGACCAGGCCGTGCCGCTCGTCGCCGTCGGGCTCATGTATCGCAAGGGCTACTTCCGCCAGCGGATCGACGCCTCGGGGTGGCAACACGAGTACTGGATCGACACCGACCCCGACCGCCTGCCCGCCGCGCTGGTCACCGGGCGCGACGCGGCGCCGATCACCGTCACCGTGCCCATCGGCGATAGCGACGTGGTGGCCCGGATCTGGCGGGTGGACATCGGGCGGATCCCGCTGTTCCTGCTCGACACCGACTGCGCGGACAACGGGCCGATGGAGCGCTGGATCACCGGGCGCCTCTACGACGGCGACCCCCAGACGCGGCTGGCCCAGTACGCGCTGCTCGGCGTCGGCGGGGTCCGGGCGCTGCGGACGCTGGGCTACGAGCCGGGCGTCCTGCACCTCAACGAGGGCCACGCCGCCCTGGCGCCGCTGGAGCTCGCCCGCGGCTATCGCGAGGCCGACGGGTTGTCGCAGTCAGACGCCCTGGACCGCGCTCGCAGCCGGACGGTGTTCACCACCCACACGCCGGTGCCCGCCGGCAACGACTCCTACCCCGCAGGTGAGATCGAGGACGCGGTCAGCCGGCTGGCCGGCGAGCTGGGGTTCTCCACCGACGAACTGCTCGCCCTCGGCCACGACGTCGGCGCCGACGCCCAGGCCCCGTTCGGCGTCACGCAGGCGGCGCTGCGCATGAGCCGCGCCGCCAATGCGGTCAGCCGTCGCCACGGTGAGGTGGC
>DASXCN010000583.1:0-3088 GCA_036491155.1 Solirubrobacteraceae bacterium
CTCGGCACGAGGTCAGCTGCTGATAGCGGGCCCGGGACTGTTGGACCCCAACTTCTGGCGCACCGTCGTCCTCATCGTCGAGCACTCCGAGGAGGGCGCGCTGGGCCTGGTGCTCAACCGCCCCTCCGAGACGACGGTGGGCGAGGCGGTGTCCGAGCTCGAGCAGTTGCTCGACCTTGACGACCCGCTCTACGTGGGCGGACCGGTGCAGCCGTCGGCGCTGATCGTGCTGGCCGAGTTCGAGCAGCCCGCCGAGGCAGCGCTCATCGCCTTCGACGACGTGGGCGTGCTGGCCAACGGCGACCAGGAGGACCCGGCGCTGAGCGTCCGCCGCGGCCGCGCCTTCGTCGGCCATTCCGGATGGGGCCCCGGGCAGCTGGACGACGAGGTCGACCGCGGCGACTGGATCCTCGAGCCGGCTCACCGCGAGGACGCCTTCAGCGGCGCGCCGTTGGACCTGTGGTCGGCGGTGCTGACGCGCAAGGGGGGCAGCTATGCGCTGGTGGCGCGCATGCCCGCCGATCCGTCCGTGAACTGATCACCACCCCCGACCCCCCGACACCACGCCGCGTGGCCCACGACCACTCCCACACCCACCATCACGGGCCCTCGCGCGAAACCGAGCACGGCGCGCTGACGGCGGCGCTGGTCCTCATCGTTGTCTTCATGTTGGCGGAGGTCACGGCCGGCGTGCTGGCCTCGTCGCTCGCCCTGCTCTCCGACGCCGCGCACATGCTCACCGACGCGGCCGCGCTGGCGCTGTCGCTGGTGGCGGGACGGCTGGCCGCCCGCCCCGCCGGCGGCGCTATGACCTACGGGCTGGGCCGCGTCGAGATCCTCTCGGCCCAGGTCAACGGGGTGACGCTCCTGATCCTCTCGGTGGTCATCGTCGTCGACGCGCTCAGACGCCTCGTGTCGCCGCTGCACGTCGACGCCGTTCCGGTGCTGATCGTCGCCCTCGTCGGGATCGTCGTCAACCTGGTGGCCGCCGCCATCCTGGCCCGCGGCACCGACGGGAATCGCAGCCTGAACCTCGAGGGCTCCTACCGGCATATCGTCACCGACGCCTACGGGTTCATCGCCACCGCGGTGGCGGCGGTAGTCATCCTCGCCACCGGCTTTGACCGCGCCGACCCCATCGCGTCGCTGATCATCGCCGGGCTGCTGCTCCACGCCGCCTACGGTCTGCTCAAGGCGTCCGGGCGCGTGTTCCTGGAGGCGGCACCGTCGGGCATCGACCCCGACGAGATCGGGCGCACACTGGCCGCCCAGCCCGGCGTCGTCGAGGTCCACGACCTGCACGTGTGGGAGGTCACCTCCGGCTTCCCGGCGCTGTCGGCGCACATCGTGGTGCGCGCCGGCGACGACTGCCACGAGCGGCGGCGCATCCTGCAGCGCGTGGTCTCCGAGCGGTTTGGCATCAGCCACACCACCCTCCAGGTCGACCACGAGGCGGCCGAGCAGGGTCCGCTGCAGATCGAGGTGGCCCCCGGTGCAGAGCATCCGACGGAGTCCTACACTCGGCCGCAATGAGGCTCATCAAGCCCGGACCCGATCATGAGACGCCGCGCGGGATCGTCGGCGGCGCCGAGATCTCACAGGTCACCGCGGGCGCGCACAACATCTACATGGGGCGCTTCCGGGTGCCGGCCGGGGCGCGGTCGCGCCCTCACTATCACGAGAACTGCGAGAGCACCCTGTACATGCTCAGCGGAGGCGTCCGCATCCTGTGGGGCGACCACCTCGAGGAGCAACTCGAGGTCGACCCCGGGGACATGCTCTACGTGCCCCCGCGCATCACCCACGTGGTGGAGAACGTCTCTGACTCTGAGCCCGCCGAGTACGTCGTGGCCCGCGACTCGCCCCACGAGGATGCGGTCGTCGTCCCGTGGGCCGAGGAGCAGGGGTGACCGCCGAGGCGTCGGGGTCCTTCAGCGGCGTCGGCGGCCGCCACATCTTCTGGCGCTCATCGACGCCTGACGCATCGCCGCCGCGCGCGGCGATCGCGCTGGTCCACGGCCTGGGGGAGCACAGCGGCCGCTATGACCACGTCGTGGCCCGGCTCGCCGGAGAGGGCTATTCCGTCCACGCGGTGGATCATCGCGGCCACGGCCGTTCCGATGGCCCCCGCGCCTTCATCGAGAACATGGACCACGCCGTCGCCGACGTCGACACGCTGGTGGACCAGGTCACGGAGGCCCACCCCAACACTCCGGTGTTCATGCTCGGCCACAGCATGGGCGGCCTCATCACGCTGCGCTACGCGCTGGCCCACCAGGAGCGGCTGGCCGGCCTGATCCTGTCGGCGGCCCTGGCCCAGCTCGACGCCGTGCCCAAACCGCTGGAGCTGGTCGGCCGGGCGCTGTCGGTGATCGCGCCGCGGGCGCCGCTGATCGCCATCGACCCGGCGTTGGTCAGCCGCGACCCGACCGTCGTGGAGGCCTATCGCTCAGATCCGTTGGTGCACCACGGCAAGGTGCCGGCGCGCACCGCCGCCCAGCTCGCCGACGCTGTGCAGCGACTCCCGGCAACGGTGGACGCCATCACGCTGCCGGCGCTCATCCTCTACGGCACCGCCGATGGCCTGTGCCCGCCCGCCGGCAGCGTCATGTTGGGCGAGCGGATCGGCGGCCGCGACACCACGGTCACCGCCTACGACGGGCTCTTCCACGAGATCCTGAACGAGCCCGAGCGCGAGGCGGTGCTGGACGACATCACGGGCTGGCTGGGCGCGCAGGTGGGCGCGCCGGCGGCGGGCGTCGGATCCAGCCGCACGTAGCCGCCGTCGTCAAAGACGATCACGCCGCCGTGGCGCAGCCACTGCGCGGCACCCTCGGGCCCGCTGAGGATCGCGGCCTTGGCCAGGACCTCGGCCTGCGCGGCCGTCGGCGCCAGCGCGCTGGCCTGCACGACGCCGGTGAACACCGGCGCTCCGGTGCACGGATCCAGCAGGTGATGCCCGGGACGGCCGTCGGGCCCGATCCAGCTGCGGCGCGAGATGCCGCTGGTGGCCACCGCACCGCTGCGGAGCGCGACGGTGTGCAGGCGCTCGGTGCCGACGGCGCCGGCGATGTGCACCGGGCGCACG
>DASXCN010000584.1:0-4676 GCA_036491155.1 Solirubrobacteraceae bacterium
CGCTGGCCGGGCTTCAGTGGCATGGTGAGCTTCCGCCACCCGGACGCGACGGCGATCGCCGCCCGCACCCGGCTGTTCACCCTGGCCGAGTCGCTGGGCGGCGTGGAGTCGCTCATCGAGGTGCCCCAGGCGATGACCCACCAGTCGGTCGAGGGCTCGGCCGCGGCCGTGCCGCCCGACCTGGTGCGCCTGTCCTGCGGGATCGAGGCGCCCGAGGACCTGGTGGCCGATCTGCGCCAGGCACTGTCGGGCTGATCCCGGCGCGCTGATCCCGGGGCGCCGGCCCTGGGAGCCGGCGAACGTCAAAGGCGGGCTTGGGCGGGGTTGGTCTCGGCGGTGACGTGCCACCCAGCGGTTTCTGGCACTCCAGAGCGCACGGTCACGGATCGGGTGGTGCGCGATCTGAGAGTTCAGCCCGCTGAACTCTCACGACGCACGCTTGGTTCTTGGGTGGTGTGCGATCTGTACGTTCAAGTATCGGGGTGCGCGCAGGACCGCGCACCCTTCCCCAGCCGCCGTTGATGTTTCGCCAGCCAGCGGCGTCGGGAACCCGCGCGGGGCCGCTCAGCGCCCCAGCGAGGCCAGCCGCGCAGCCGCCTCGGCGATGACCTCGGGCCGTTTGCAGAAGGCGAAGCGGACCAGCGTCGGCGCGGCGTCCTGGTCGTCGTAGAAGACGCTGGTGGGGATGGCGACGACTCCACAGCGCTCCGGCAGGGTGGCGCACCACTCGGCCGCCTCGGTCCCGACGTCGGCGTTGATGAAGTAGGTCCCCGCCGGGATGATCGGCCCAAGGCCCGCGGCGGCCAGGCCCTCGCACAGCTCGTCACGCCGCGCCGCCAGGCCGTCGCGCAGCGCGTCGAGCTCTGAGCGGGGCAGCCGCAGCGCCGCGGCGGCGGCGTGCTGCAGCGGCGTGCCGCCGGCGAAGGTGAGGAACTGCTTGACCGTGCGCGCTGCCGCCACCAGCTCGGCGGGGCCGCTGCACCACCCGATCTTCCAGCCCGTGACCGAGAACGACTTGCCGACGCTGGAGATGGTCAGGGTCCGCTCGGCCATGCCGGGCAGCGTGGCCGGTGGGATGTGCTCACCGTCGAAGACGAGGTGCTCATAGACCTCGTCGGTGATGCAGACGAGATCGTGCTCGATGCAGGCGTCTGCGATCAGCTGGAGCTCGGACCGCGTGAACACCCGACCGGTCGGGTTGTGCGGTGTGTTGACCAGCACCGCCCGCACCCGGCCCCGGCCACCCTCGATCGCCGCGCGCAGGGCGTCGCCGTCCACGGCGAACTCCGGCGGGCGCATCGTCACGAAGCGGCAGGTGGCGCCCGCGAAGGCCACGCACGCCGTGTAGGAGTCATAGGAGGGTTCAAACACCACCACCTCGTCGCCGGGGTCGCACAGGCCCATGACCGCCGAGGCGATCGCCTCGGTGGCGCCGAACGTGACGAGCACGTCCTCGGGCTCCAGCCCGTACCACCGGCGCTGGTGCTCGAAGATGGCCTCGCGCAGCGCGGGCACCCCGGGCAGCGGGGCGTATTGGTTCTCGCCGTCGCGCAGCGCCTGCACCGCCGCCTCGATCACCGCCGCCGGCCCGTCGGTGTCGGGGAACCCCTGGCCGAGGTTGATCGCGCCGGTGCGCACGGCCAGCGCCGTCATCTCGGTGAAGATGGTGGTGCCCAGACCGGCGAGGCGAGCGGCGGCGGGGGATGGCATCGCGCGGGTCAGACTAGCTCGCGGGCCAGGCGCGCCCTGGCCCGGTCACCGCGATCCACACCGACTGCCCGGGCTCGAGGGTCAGCTCCCCCGGGATCCGCGCCAGCAGCACCGGCGTGCCGTCCCCGTCCACCCGCAGGTGCGCCAGCGCATCGTGGCCGAGGTACTGGACTTCGAGGACCTGCGCGGCGGTGTCGGCGCCCCCGGCCACCAGCCTGAGCTCGAGTTGCTCGGGACGGAGCATCACCTGGCAGGTGCCGTGCAGGGGCTCGGAGTCGGCCGCCGGCCCGGGGCCGATGATGGGGATCTCGCCCAGCACGGTGCGGGCCGTCACCCCGTCGGCCTGCGCGGCCAGGAGGTTGAACTCACCGATCGAGGCCGCTGCCGCCAGGCCGGGCGGGTCCTGATAGAGCCGCCGCGGCGCGCCGGCGGCGATGATGGTGCCGCCCGCCAACAGCGCGATCTGGTCGGCCATGGTCAGCGCCTCGCCCTGGTCGTGGGTGACCAGCACGGTGGTGGTGGCCGTCTCAGACAGGATGCGGGCCACGTCGCGGCGCAGCTCGGAGCGCAGCGAGGCGTCCAGCGCGCTGAAGGGCTCGTCGAGCAGCACCACCGCCGGGCCGATGGCCAGCGCGCGGGCCAGGGCGACGCGCTGCTGCTGGCCTCCGGAGAGCTGATGGGGGTAGCGGCGGGCCAAGGCGCTCAGGCCCACCAGGTCCAGCAGCTCACTCACCCGGCCACGCTGGTTGCGCCCGATCCCGAAGCCGATGTTCCCGCGCACCGTCAGATGCGGGAAGAGCGCGCCCTCCTGGGGGACGTAGCCCACGCCGCGATGCTGGGCGGGCACCGAGCGCCTGCCGTCGTCCACCAGCCGGGCGCCGATGGTGATCTTGCCGCCGTCCAGTGCCTCAAAGCCCGCGATGAGGCGCAGCAGCGTCGTCTTGCCGCTGCCCGAGGCCCCGAGGACTGCCGTGATCGACCGCTCCGGCACGTCGAGATCGACGCGCTCGAGCACCCGGGTGGTGCCGAAGGCCTTGCTGGCCTCGCGAAGCTCGATCGCGCTCATGCCGTGCAGTGTGCATCAAGAGGTCGGCTACCGCTCGCGGTCAAACCACAACCCCAGCAACGTCCCGGGGATGACCGCGAGCGCCACCATGACCAGCGCGTAGGGCGCGGCTGCGCTGTAGGCGATGTTCTGCTGGAAGGCCCAGAACTGCGTGGCCAGCGTCTGGACTCCGATCGGGGCGAGCACCAGGGTCGCCGTGAGCTCGGTGACGGCGGTGAGAAAGACCAGGCAGAACCCGGCCAGCAGCCCGGGTGCGAGCAGCGGCAGCGTCACGCGCAGGAACACCGTCACGGGCCCGCGGCCGAGCGAGCGCCCGACATCGGTGAGCCGCGGCGGGACGTGGGCCACCGATGCCTTCACGCACACCAGGGCCAGCGGGAAGTTGAGGATCACGTACGCCACCACCAACAGCGTGCTCGTCTCGTACAGACCGAAGGCATACCGGGTGGCGAAGAAGACGAGGCTGAGCGCGACGACGACGCCCGGCAGGGCCTTGGTCAGGTAGGTGCTGCGCTCCAGCACCGTGCGCGGAACGGTGGCGCGCCGCAACGAGATGAGCGCGACCGGTAGCGCCAGCACCACCGCCGCCGCGGCGCCGGCCGCGCTGTAGGACAGGGTGGTGAGCGTGGCCGTGGCCAGGGTGGCCGTGGCCGGCAGCGTCGTCTGCTGCGAGGCGGCCATCCAGTAGACGATGGTGCCCACCGGGACGCCGACGGCCAGCACCACCAGCGCGGCCAGCGCCAGCATCGCCGGCGCCGTCAGACGGCGCAGGCGGACTGGGCGCACCGAGCGCCGAGGCGCCGAGCCGGCCACTGTGCGCCGCGGGAGCGCCCCCTCGGCCAACAACACCGCCAACCCCAGCAGCACGAGCGGGATGGCCAGTGACCCGGCGGCGCGCGCGTCGAACTGGAACTCGGTGAAGATCTCGGTGGTGAACGTCTGGTAGCCGAGGATCTCGAAGGCCCCGAACTCGGAGATCACCGTGAGCACCACCAGCACGCAGCCGCCGAGGATCGCCGTGCGCACCAGCGGAAGCGTCACCCTGCGGAAGGTGGCCACGCGCCCGACGCCGAGGCTGTGCGCGGCCTCTTCCATGCTGGGGTCGGCGCGTCGCAGTGCGGCGGCCACCGGCAGGTAGACCAGCGGATAGGTGCCCAGCGTCATCACGATGCTCGCCCCCAGCAGCGGTGGCATACGCGGGACGAACGAGTGCCAGGCGTAGGAGACGACGAAGTCGGGGATCGCCACCGGCAGCACCAGCAGAACCGTCCACAGCCGCCGCGCCGGGAGCGCGGCGCGCTCGGTCAGCCACGCCGTGCCCGTCCCCAGAACGGCTGCCGCCAGCGCCACGATCGCCGCCAGCACGACCGTGTGGCGCAGCAGCATCACTGAGCGCGCGCGGAACAGCGTGCGATGGATCTCCGTCCAGCCGGCGCTGTGAGCGTCAAGCGCCACCAGCGCCAGCGGCGACAACAGGGCCAGCGCGATGATGGCCGCCAACACCAGCAGCGGGACCTCCCGGGCAGGCCGCCGCCGCCTGGTCACCCAGGCGGCGGGTCGCGGCGGGGAGAGGGTGGCCATCGCTGACCTGGCCGCCCTAGATCAGGCCGACCTGGCGCAGAAGGTCACGGGCGTCGGTGCCGGTGCCGATCTGGGCCGGCGTGATGGCGTTGGGCTTCAGGGTGCTGACCGCGGGGAGCTCCGGGTTGGGCGCCACGCCGTTGACCAGGGGGTACTCGAAGCTCTTTGAATGCGCGATCACGTTCTGGCCGGCGTTGCTGACCAGGAAGGCCAGGAACTTCCGCGCAGCGGCCGCGTCCGGCGCGTTCTTGAGCATGCCCGCGGCCGAGATGTCCTCGACGAACCCGGGGTCGCGGGGGGCGAACCACGCCAGCTTGGC
>DASXCN010000585.1:0-1770 GCA_036491155.1 Solirubrobacteraceae bacterium
AGCGTCCCCATCGCGGGCGCGGTCGGGCTCTTCGGCCTCGTGCTGGCGCTGTGGCTGCAGTTCCGCGCTCCGGAGTACCGCCCGGCCGTCTACTGGTTCGCGGTGATGATGGTGGCGGTGTTCGGCACGATGGCCGCCGACGGGATCCACGACGGCGCCAGCATCCCGTACTCGGTGACCACGCCGGTGTTCGCCGCCGTCGTCGCGGCCACGTTCGTCGCCTGGTACCGCAGCGAGGGCACGCTCTCCATCCACTCGATCAACAGCCGCCGTCGCGAGGCGTTCTACTGGACCGCCGTGCTGGGCACGTTCGCACTGGGGACCGCCGCCGGGGACCTCACCGCGTACTCGCTGAACCTCGGGTTCTGGACCTCGGCGGTGCTGTTCGCGGTCATCTTCGCGGTGCCGGCGGTCGCCTGGTGGCGGCTGAACCTCAACCCGATCATCGCCTTCTGGGCCGCCTACGTGGTCACGCGGCCGCTGGGCGCGTCGTTTGCCGACGGCTTCAGCAAGCACACCAACGGAGGCCTGGGCTGGGGCGACGGCACGGTGAGCGCGATCGCCCTGGTGGTGTTCATCGCGCTCGTGGCCTACATCGCGCGTCCGCACCTCCAGCGCGCGCCGCGGCTCGAGACCGCTGAGGGCTGAGCAAACCTGTCTAAATGTCCAGAAAGCGGACCCCCTAGACCAACGTGCAGTAGCCACCGCCGGACCCGGGATTGACACTGCCGTGCAGAGGCGAGGTGTTTGATTCATCAACCGGCGCTGACGGTGCGCGCCGCACACGGAATCCCGTCTGCGGCAGTCGCGTACCCCGGCACCGGGCATTAGGCGATGCCGGTCGCCGACGTGAGTCGGACGCCTCGACCCCTGTGCCATGGGCGAGAGGCGGCCACCACCCCGTCTCTCGCCTGCTCTTGCCCCCATGCGCCGCGTCCGCGCCCACGGACGCGGCGCGCCCCTCTTGCCCCGTCGGGCGCCCACGGCGTCGCCCCCCACCGGCGCGGTAGGGTGCCCGCAACCGCGAAGGAGGCCGTTGCCCATCTCGAAGCTGGCCGAGGCACGTGTGATCGTGACCTGCCCGGGCCGCAACTTCGTCACGTTGAAGCTGACCACCGAGGACGGTGTCACCGGGATCGGCGACGCCACCCTCAACGGCCGTGAGCTGGCGGTGGCCGCCTATCTGGAGCAGCACGTGTGCCCGCTGTTGATCGGCCGCGACGCCGGCGCCATCGAGGACACGTGGCGCTACCTCTACAACGGCGCCTACTGGCGGCGAGGCCCGGAGGCGATGACGGCGATCGCGGCCGTCGACACCGCCCTGTGGGACATCAAGGGCAAGACGGCCGACCTGCCCGTGTATGAGCTGCTCGGCGGACGCTGCCGCGCCGGGGTCACCGTCTACGGGCACGCCAACGGCGAGACCGTCGACGACGTGCTCTCCGCCGTGGGACGCTACGTCGAGCTCGGCTATGAGGCGGTGCGCGTGCAGTTCGGGGTACCGGGCCTGCCCACCACCTACGGGGTCAGCCGCGGGGACATGTTCTACGAGCCCGCGGAGGGCGCCCACCCTCGCGAGGAGATGTGGTCGACCCGGCGCTACCTGTCCTCGGTGCCCGACGCCATCGCCGACGTGCGAGACGCCTACGGGCCCGACCTGCGCCTGCTGCACGACGTCCATCACCGGCTGACGCCGATCGAAGCCGCGCAGCTGGGCAAGGCGCTCGAGCCCCACCGCCTGTTCTGGCTCGAGGACCCCGTCCCCGCCGA
>DASXCN010000586.1:0-5471 GCA_036491155.1 Solirubrobacteraceae bacterium
ATCGCCGCGCCAATGCGGCGCACCGTTCGCTCGTTGAACATCCAAGCCCCCTCGATCCATCAATCCGGCCCCGTCAGCGATCCTAGTGCGCCAGATTGCCCAGAATCAAGAAAGACGCAGCCAACCCTGTGCGGCAAGCCACAAGGCACCCCGAGTCCTCTGTCACCGCCCCGGACTGGACTGCGTCGAGTCCGGATCCGGCTTGAGAGGCCGCCCCGGCACCTATTCCCAGAGGGCGGAGTCCATTGAGCAGCGCCACCGCGATTCTCGGCCGACTCGAGTACCCATAGGCGGCAGCGCACCCGAAATAGTGACCGGCGCGCCACCCCAGGTTGTAGACCTGCAGCCGGCTGTACGAGATGGGCGAATCTCCGTCGGGCGACGGCCGAGATATCGCCCAAACGGCGTGGTCCTCCGGTCCCCATCGCTCGACGCGGACCAAAAGCGCCACCTGACATTCGGTAAGACCGGCCCCACGCTGGCGTGGACCACGGGAAACGCGCCCCACGAGCAGCGCTGGCGTCGCACTGTCAGAAGTCTCGACCATGAACCTACTCAGGAACTACACCTACGCAATCGTGGGCGCGACCTTAAGCTCCCCTCGCGATTCCTACCGCGTGGAAGCAGGCGTCGGCGATGGGCTGGGATAGCGAGTAAGTGGTCCCGTCCGATCAGCATGGTCCTGCGAGACGGCTTTAAGAGCCCGCCGGGGGACTTGAACCCCCAACCCCTTGATTACAAATCAAGTGCTCTACCAATTGAGCTAGGCGGGCGCGGCTGACCCGAAGTCTGGCAGGCGATGCGGGCGTGGCGCCGTGGCGGCGCCCGGACGGCGGGCTCGCTCAGGCGGCGGTGCGGGCCTGCTCGCGCTCCCACCAATCGATCGCGTCGGCCATCGTCTGGCGCAGCGGGATCCGGGGCTCCCAGCCGGTCGCGGCATGCAGGCGGGTGGGGTCCCCGCGCAGGTCCATGACCTCGCTGGCCCGGACGCGCGCCGGGTCGACGGTGTGCTCTACCTCGATGGGCGCGAGCAGTTCGGCCAGGAGCGCAACCTGCTCGCCCGCCGAGACCGAGTGGCCGGTGCAGACGTTGAACACGCTGCCGGCGATTCCCGGCTTGCCGGCGATAAGTGCCTGGCCCAGCAGGCGGTAGGCCCGGACGACGTCGCGCACGTCGGTGAAGTCCCGGCGGGTGTCGGGGTTCCCGGTGGCGATCTCGAGCCGGGACACCCCGGCGCGGCGACCCTCGGCCGCCTGGGACGCGAGCGACGACAGCAGGAAGATCGGCAGCTGCCCCGGGCCCGCGTGGCTGAACGGCCGCGCGCGGACGAACTCCAGGCCGTAGGCCTCGGCGTAGACCTCGACGAGCATTTCGCCGGCGGCCTTGGATACGGCGTAGGGGTTGGCGGGCCGCATGAGCTGGGCCTCGGTGGCCGGCAGCTGCTCGGGCCTGCCGTAGACCTCGCACGTGCTCACCCACACCACCGGCACGCCGCCCGCGACGTGGCGCACGGCCTCGAGCACGCCGACGGTGATGGCGTCGTTGTCGCCCAGGGTCTGGGCCGGCGCCTGCCAGGAGCGCCCCACCGAGGTGAGCGACGCCAGGTGGTAGACCACCTCGGGCCGGGCGTCGCGCAGCGCCGCTCGCACCGCGTCGGGATCGCGCAGGTCGACCGCGACACCGCGACCGCACCCATCTGCCACCAGGCCGCGACGCGACAGGCCCACGACCTCGTCGCCAGCCTCGGCGCACTGGCGACACAGCCACGAGCCGGCAAAGCCGGACGCGCCGGTGATCAGGACCCGCATCGCGCGCCGGCGCCCGTGGAGCTCAGGGCGAGTCTTGCACGGACACGGCGTGCTCGAGCGATCCGTGTCCGTTTGAGGAGTAATGGCTCTCGGGCTCCGGCGGCTCGGCCTCGGGCTCGGCGTTGATGCGCCGCTCCAACTCGCCCAGGACCGCGCCGAAGAGCAGGTGGCGCCACGCGGCCTGCAGGTAGGCCACGCGGTTGCCGCTCAGCTTGGGCAGGTCGCTCCGCGCGGGGTGAAGGCGGTCGGTCAGGGCCACCAGGGGCCACAGCACGACGTGCTCGGCGAGGGCCGCTGCCGGACCCCGCAGCCGCGGCGGCAGCGGGATGGCCGGCGCCACGTTGGCATACACGGCGCCGAACAGGGCACCGTCGGCCATGTGGATCCCCAGGCCGATGGGGAGCCATCCGGCGTCGCGGGTGAAGGCCTTGCCCAGCAATTCGACGTCGTCGTAGCGGCTGGAGAAGACCAGTTTGTCCAGCGGCTGCTGCAGCGCCCACACGGCCGCTGCCACCGCTCCGCTGACGGCGCCACGCAATGTCCGGGTGGAGTCCAGGCCGGGGCTCACTGCGTCCCAACTGTAACGGGCGCAGTCGGAGTGGGTACCGCATTGTGCGATGGAGCACGACCGTTATCACCGGAGAGCGCGCGAGAAACGAGCCAACCTCCTCATCTACGGATTCGTCCGCGTGACGTTCCAGGCGTTCTTTCTCGTCTACTTCCGCTTCAAGCGGATCGGGCGCGAGCACATCCCCAAGCACGGGCCGGTGATCATCGCGTCCAACCACCGCAGCTTCCTCGATCCATTCGTGATCGCCTGCATGGCTCGGCGGCCGATGTACTACGTGGCCAAGAAGGAGATCTTCCTCATCAACCCGCTGCTGGCCTGGGTGTTGGCCGCCCTCGGCGCCTTCCCGGTCGACCGCGGCGCCGCCGACTCCGACTTCATCGACACCGCCAAGGCGATCCTGGCGCGCGGCGACATCGTGCTGATCTTCCCCGAGGGCACCCGTACCCGTCCGGGGTCGCTGGGTGCTCCCAGGCGCGGGGTGGGCCGCCTGGCGCTGGAGACCGGCGCGCCGGTCGTGCCCGTCGCCGTCCTCGGGACCGAGGCGATTCGCAAGGGCTGGCGGATCCGGCCCCACAAGGTCAAGATCCGCGCCGGGCGCGCGGTGCGTTTCCCGCAGGTCGACGACCCGTCGATCGAGCTGGCCGGCGCGGTCACCAACCGGATCTGGCCCTCCGTCATGCTCCAATGGGAATGGCTGGGCGGCCTGCCGCCGGTGCGCCGTGTCGCCATCATCGGCGCCGGAGGCTGGGGCACGACGCTGGCCGTCTGCCTGGCTCGCGCCGGCCTCGAGGTGGACCTTGGCTGCCGCACCCAGGAGCAGGCTGAACGGCTGCAGGCGGCGCGAGAGAACCACCGCTACCTGCCCGGCGTGCCGCTGCCGGACGCGGTCCGCGTGCTGCGGGCCCCCGAGCTGAGCCTGGAGGGATCAGACATCGTCTGTCTCGCGGTGCCGGCCAAAGCGCTGCCCGCGGTGATGGCCGCCCACGGCGGACGGATCACCAGCCGGGCGGGGGTGCTGGTCGTCTCCAAGGGCGTCGTCCCGCCCCTGGGCACGCTGCCCTCGGCGTTCGCGTCCGAGCGCTGCGAGGCCCGCGCCGTCGCGGTGCTGGCCGGCCCGGCCAACGCGACCGAGATGCTCGAGCGCGGAGGCTCGGTGGTGGTGGCCTCCCTGGATCGCGGCTTCGCCCGCCAGCTGCGCGACATCTTCTCCGCGGCCAAGCTCGACGTGCTGCTCACCAATGACGTGACCGGCGTGGAGCTGGCCGGCGCCGCCAAGAACGTCGCCGCGCTGGCCGCGGCGGCCGCCGCCTCCCAGGCCGGAGCCAACGTCGCCGGCGCTGCGGCAGGCAAGGTATTCGCCGAGATCGACGCCTTGGCTCGCGCTCGAGGCGCTCGGCCCGAGACGTTCGCCGGCGTCGCCGGTGCGGGCGCGCTGGTGGCCAGCGTCGTCGACGGCGGGTCGCGCAACCACAGGGCCGGCGAGCTGCTGGCCCAGGGGATGCCTGCCGCGGAGATCGGGCACGCCCTCGGCCAGGGCACCGAAGCGGTCGACTCGGTGCCGCTGCTGGCCTCGGCGGCCCGTGCCGCCCAGCTCGACACACCGGCGCTCGACGGCCTGGCTGCACTCGTCGAGGGGCGGATCGATCCCCATCAGTGGGCGGCGACGGTCTCAGAGCCGCCAGGCCCGAAACGATCCCGGCCGGTGCGCGCCGCGTGATATCGATCCCCGCTCACCCCCGGCCCGCACCGAGCGGAGGTAGGCTCAGCATGAATTGCCCCCTGATGCCCCCGAGTCCAAGGCAGAACTCGACGCCCGGTTCACCGAGCTGTATCGCAGCCACGTGCGCGACGTGTACACCTACAGCTACTACCGCATCGGCAACCATCACGACGCCGAGGACATCACCGAGCAGACGTTTCTGCAGGCCTACCGCCACTTCGAGAGAGCGCTGCGCGAGTCCGACGGCCGCCCGCTGCGGCCATGGCTCATCCGGATCGCCCACAACCTGGCGGCCAACTTCTACCGTGACCGCTCGCGCAAGCCGGAGTCGGCAATCGAGGACGCCGGCTTGATCTCCGCGCCCCACACCACCGAGGGCCTCGTGGAGGGCCGCGAGGAGCTCAAGAGCATCCTCGAGGGCGTCTCGCAGCTGCCCGACGACCGCCGCAACGCTCTGATCATGCGCTTCGCCCTGGGGATGGACAACCGTGAGATCGCCCGCGCGCTCGATCGGACCGACGGCGCCACCAAGGTCCTCCTGCACCGCGCGATCCGCCAGCTCGAGGAGATGGTGACCGAGCCCACGACGACCCCCGGGGAGGACGCGTGAGCAGCGGCACCACCGACTTCGAGGCCCTGCTGCGTGAGGCCCTCAGCCCCGTTGATCCGCCCGAGGGGCTGACGGCGCGCATGGAGATGACATTGGTCAGCCTCACCGAGCTGGCCCAGGACGAGCTCGAGGCGTGGGAGCTGGCGACGATGCGCGACCCCCGCAACTGGGTCCGTCCCGCCGCGGCGGTGCTCATCGGCGCCGGTGCCGGGACGGCGCTGGTGGTGCTCCGGGTGCGCAGCCGTCACCGCTCGCGCCGCCACCAGTCGGCCACCCTGCGCGAGCTGGCGGGCCGCACCCTCCAGGATTTCGCCGAGGAAGCGCGCCGGGTCCTCCCGGACCGCTGAGCGACCGCCTCGGACGACCGCCGTGGCGGACCGCCGCGGTGGACCGCCGGGTCGCGGCCATCCGCCAGACGCCCGGCGGGCCCGGCCAGGCCCGCTGATACCGTCAGCGCTCCATGGCGACGTGCTACCGACATCCATCCCGCGAGACCGGGGTGTCGTGTTCCTCGTGCGGGCGGCCGATCTGCCCCGACTGCATGACGCCGACCTCGGTGGGCATGCGCTGTCCGGAGTGCGCGCGTGAGCGCACCAAGGTCAAGACGGTCCGCAGCGGCTCGTCGGCGCCGATCGTCACGCAGATCCTCATCGCCATCAACGTGGCCGTGTTCGTCGGCGAGACCGCCACCGGCACGCCGCTGGGCGGGGTGAACTCCAACAGCTTCGGCACGCTGTACGAAAAGGGCGCGCTGTTCGGGCC
>DASXCN010000587.1:0-3166 GCA_036491155.1 Solirubrobacteraceae bacterium
GGCTGAGCCACATGCAGAGGATGGCCAGCCACCACAGCCGGAAATCGCGCACCTCCAAGGCTGGGCCGATGCGTCTCACGGACCCCCGAGCCTAGTAAGCGGTGCGCTGCTTCTAAGGTGGCCGGAATGCCCCCTCCGGCCCCGCTGCGCACCGCCCGCCTGACCCTCGATCCCTGGAGCGAAGGCGACGATCGGCTCCTCGGCGACCTCGCGCGGACGCCGGCGGTGGTGCGCTACGTCGGCGACGGGAAGCCGTGGAGCGACGCGCGCATCCACGGCGTCGCGCAACGGATCCTCAACCACTGGGCCGAGCACGGTTTCGGCTGGCGGGTCGCCCGCTGCGAGGGGTCGCCGGTCGGCCTGATCGCTCTCAACTTCGCCGGCGAGGGCGCCGGCATCGACGCCCGCGAGTACGAGATCGGCTGGTGGCTGGCGCCCGATGCGTGGGGACGCGGGCTGGCCCGTGAGGGCGCCGCCGCCGTGCGCGACGAGGCGTTTGCGCGAATCGGCGCACCCAGCATCGTCGCCCGGATCCGCCCCGAGAACGCCGCGTCCCTCGCTGTCGCCGCCGCGATCGGGCTGACCTACGAGAGCGACGGGATCGGCCGCACCGGCGAGACGTTCGCGCTGCTGCGACTCAGCTCGGGCCGCGGCTGGCCTCGAGCAGCTCGGCCAGCCGCACCAGCTTGACCCGCGGACGCCCCACCGGCTCGCCCAGCGACGACTCGTAGGCGTCGATCATCTCCCAGCCTGACCAGGTGACATGGTCGGGGACGCGCTCGGTGAGCCAGGTGGCGATGGCATCACCGTCGGCCAGCACCGGGTCGGGCTCGCTCACGGCGCCGGCCTCGGTGTCGGCGACGATCTTGGCCACCGTGTCGGAGGCATCCTTCTTGTTGGTGCCGATCACACCGGTCGGCCCGCGCTTGATCCACCCCACCACGTACTGGCCCCGGCACACGCCGTCGTCGTCGATGACGCGGCCCGCGTCGTTGCGGATGAGCCCGCGGCGGTCGTCGAAGGGGATGCCGGCCAGCGGCGTCCCGCGGTAGCCGATCGAGCGCAGCACCAGCCCGCACTCGATGGCCTCGGTCTCGCCGGTGGCCTCGGCCCGGACGCGCCCTGAGTCATCGGCGACAAGGCGGTTGACGGCGCAGCGCACCCCTGTGACGGACCCGTCCTCGCCCTCGCCCAGGATCTCCAGCGGCGAGCGCAGGAAGCGAAGCTCGACGCGGTGAGACTTGCCCGCGGGCGTGCGGTGGGCGTAGTCGCGCAGGATCTCGACGTTGCGCCGCTTGGTGGCGTCCCCGTCCTCGGGCACCGCGACGCCCTCCAGCTGCGCCGGGTCCACGATCACATCGGCGCGCTCGAGTTCGCCCAGCTCGCGCAGCTCGGGGTTGGTGAAGGCGGCCTCGGCCGGGCCCCGGCGGCCGAGCAGGATGACCTCGGTAACGCCGGCCATGCCGAACGCGTCCAGGGCGTGGTCGGCCGTATCGGTGGGCGCCAGCTCGTTGGGGTCCAGTACCAGCATGCGTGCAACGTCGATGGCCACGTTGCCGTTGCCCACCACCACGGCGCGTCCGCCGTTGAGGTCGAACATGTGGTCGGCGTAGTGAGGGTGGCCGTTGTACCAGGCCACGAAGTCGGTGGCCGGGTGCGAGCCGGGGCGGTCCTCGCCCGGGATCCCCAGGCGGTTGTCGGTCGAGGTCCCCACCGCGTAGATCACCGCGTGGTAGCGGGCCAAGAGGTCCTGCGGCGAGATGTCCATGCCCAGCGACACGCCGCCGAAGAAACGGAAGGCCTCGTGCGACGCGGTCTTCGCGTACACGCGGATGACCGACTTGATCTTGGGGTGATCCGGGGCGACGCCGGCGCGGACCAGCCCGTAGGGAGTGGGCAGCGCGTCGTAGAGGTCGACGGCGAAGCCGGCCTTGAGCAGCTGGTCAGCCGCGTAGAACCCGGATGGGCCGGCTCCCACGATCGCGGCGCGGTTCATTTCGGGGCGACGGCTTCGGCGCCCGACGCCAGGTAGCGGCGGCGCAGGTCCTGGTAATCCTCGACGGCCATCTCCGACCAGCGCGCCGCCGAGCCCGACAGCGCCTTGCGCTCGGTCACCGGCACCCCCGCGGCCAGCACTCCCGGCGCGACCGTCATCCGCTCGGGCACGACCCCGCCGGCAGCGACCATGGTGCCAACGCCGACATGGGCATGCTGGAGCACCGTGGCCCCCATCCCGATCACCGCGCCGTCCTCGATCGTGCAGCCCTCCAGCAGCGCGCCGTGGCCGACGGTGACGGCGTCGCCGATGATCGTGGGCAGATCGATGGCGCAGTGGATGACGGCCGTGTCCTGGATCGAGCACCGTTCACCGATCTCGATCCGGCTGAGGTCGCCGCGCAGCACCGCGCCGAACCAGACGCTGGAGCTGGCGCCCACGTGCACGTTGCCGATCAGGACGGCGGTGGGCGCCAAAAAGACGTCCTCGCCGATGGTGGGGCGAACCCCGTCGAGCTCGATGAGGTGCATACCCCTGCGAGGCTAGCGTCGGCGGTGCCGGGACTACTCGGCGGCGGGGGCCACCGCAACGCTCTCGGCGGCGGGCGCGGCCGGTACCGCGATGGCCGTCTCGGCGCCCGTGACGCCGCGCCGGCGCGGGGTCCAGCGGGCCAGCCCGACGCCGGCGAGACAGAGGATCCCGCCGGGCAGGGCGATGATCGGCGGTACCTCGCCGAGGATGAGCCAGCCCAGCAGCACCGCGATCGGCGGCACGAGGTATGTGGTCGAGCCCAGCTTGGCAGCGTCGGTGCGCGCCAGAGCGTAGGCCCAGGTGGAGAACCCGATCGCCGTCGGCACGAGCCCCAGGTACACCGTCCACGCCACCGCGGAGGCGTGGACGTGGCCGAGTTGGCGTACGAGCTGAGGGGCGAAGGGCAGGCAGCAGATCGCGCCGATGGCGCAGGCCAGCCACGTCACCGCCAGCGGCGAGCCGTAGCGCAGGGCCGGTTTCTGGGCGACGACGCCGATCGCATAGACCGCGGCGGCGATGATGCACAGCGCCGCGCCCCACCCGGCGTTGAGACCGTGGCGCGAGGTGCCCAGCGCGATGAGCGCGACCCCGGTGAACGAAACCGCGCACCCGGCGAGCAGGAGCCGGCCGACCCCCTCG
>DASXCN010000588.1:0-2372 GCA_036491155.1 Solirubrobacteraceae bacterium
AGAGGGCGTGCTCGAGGTCGTCGGCCAGCGAGTCGTCGGAGGTCTGCGCGGCCGGGCCCTTGAGCACGTCGGCGGCGTGGACGCGCTGGTCCTTCAGCGCGCTCAGGGTCCGGGCGAATACGGCCTCGGTGATCCCGGTGAGCGGCACGCCGAGCTCCAGGGCGTCCTGGGCGGTCCAGCGGCCGGTGCCCTTCTGCTCAGCGGCGTCGAGGATGACGTCGACGAGGGGCTTGCCGGTGGCGTCGTCGGTCTTGGACAGCACGCGGGCGGAGATCTCGATGAGAAAGGACTCGAGCTCTGACGTGTTCCAGCGCTCGAAGCGCTCGGCGATCTGCGGCACGTCCCAGCCCACGCCGTTGCGCAGCAGGTCATAGCTCTCGGCGATGAGCTGCATGTCGGCGTACTCGATCCCGTTGTGGACCATCTTCACGTAGTGCCCGGCGCCGTCGGGGCCGACGTAGGTGCAACACGGCGTGCCGTCCACCTCGGCGGCGATCGCCTCGAAGATCGGCTTGACCGACGCGTCGTAGGGCTGGCGGTCGCCTCCGGGCATGATGCTCGGCCCGTTGAGCGCGCCCTCCTCGCCGCCCGAGACGCCGGCCCCGATGAAGTGGATGCCGCGCTCGGCCAGCTGGGCGTGCCGGCGCTGGGTGTCGCGGTAGAGCGCGTTGCCGCCGTCGATGAGGATGTCGCCCTTGTCGAGGTGCGGGGCGATGTCGTCGATGACCGCGTCGGTGGCGGGGCCCGCCTGCACCATGCTCATCAGCACCCGGGGGGAGGCCAGCGCGCCCACCCACTCCTCGGTGCTTTCGAACCCCTCGATGGGGCCCTCGGAGCCGTGCTCCTCCACGAACGTGGTCATGCGGCTGGTGGTGCGGTTGTGCACTGCGACCGGGATGTCGTGGTGGGCCACGTTGCGGGCGAGGTTGGCGCCCATGGTCGCCAGTCCGGTGAGTCCAAAGTGTCTGTCGTCGCTCATGCGGTCAACTTACTCCCCCGGCGGGCGCGAGCTATGCGCCCGGCGGCGGCCGAGCCGGCCAGCAGCATGACCACCCCGTACACGCCCGGGACGACGCCGGCCCGTGGCCCGAACGCCCGCGCCGCCAGCGCGGCGGCAACGGCGAAGTCGCGCATGGCGATGGCCAGCGCGCCCGGGACGGCGACCGGCGCGGGGGCCGCCCGTCGCCACAGTTCCGCCAGCACGGCGGCGACGGCGAGGAAGGCGCAGCTGGCCAGCAGCGCGGCGCCCAGGTCGCCGTGGCCGGCGGTTCCGCTGAGCGCGGCGTAGACGAGCGCGGCCACGGTGATCGCCGCCAGCCCCTCGCGCTCGGCGTCGGCCGCGCGCAGTGCGCGGGTCAGCGGGCGGGCGCTGCGCAGCGCCACGCCGGCGGCGAGTGGGGCGATGACCACGAGCGCGAAGCGGCCCAGCAGGCGGCCGGTGCCGCCGTGCCCGGCGTGGCCCGCCAGGACCCCCAGCGCCACCGGCCCCAGCAGCGCGGAGAGCACCAGCGAGCCCGCCACCGCGCCGAGCGCGACGGTGGCGTCGGCGCCGGCGAGGGTGACAAGGCCGACCGTCGCCACCTCGGAGCTGGCGACGCCGACCGCCAGCAGGCCGTCGCGGACCGGCGGGTCAAACGCGCGTCCGATCGCCCACGCCGCGAGCGAGAGGAGAACGAGCGGGACCACCGAGAGGACGGCGATCGTCACCGCGTGCCGCCGAACATCGTCGCGCAGCTCGGCGGCGGTCAGCCCGAGTGCGGTGAGCAGGACCAGCAGCGCCAGCAGCAGGTCCGAGTGTCGGGCCACCCGGCCGGAGGGGGCGGCGATGGCCAGGACGGCGGCGGCCAGTGCCAGCGGGGTGAGCGCGCGCGGCGCCGCTCGCAGGAACTTCACACGCCGCGGGCTAGGGTGAAGGTCATGGACTACCGCACACTAGGCACCACTGGAGTCAAGGTCAGCCCGCTCTGTCTCGGGGCGATGATGTTCGGCGACTGGGGCGATCCCGACCATGACAACGGCATCCGAATCATCCACCGCGCGCTCGACGCGGGCATCAACTTCATCGACACCGCCGACGTGTACTCGCGCGGCGAATCGGAGGAGATCGTCGGCAAGGCGCTGGCCGGCGGCAAGCGCGACAACGTCGTGCTGGCCACCAAGGTGCACGGCACCATGGGCGACGACCCCAACGAGTTCGGCAACTCGCGCCGCTGGATCGTGCGCGAGGTCGAGAACTCGCTGCGCCGGCTGGGCACCGACTGGATCGACCTCTACCAGATCCACCGGCCCGAGGCCGACACCAACATCGACGAGACGCTGGGCGCGCTCACCGACCTCGTCCGCGCCGGCAAGGTGCGCTACATCGGCTCCTC
>DASXCN010000589.1:0-4466 GCA_036491155.1 Solirubrobacteraceae bacterium
GACCGACTTCTCGGACCCGGCTGACATCAACCGCTTCGAGCGGCTCCTGGTGTGGTGTCACTGGGCGTGGTTCCTCGTGCCGCACGGCAGCGTTGCCTACGTGGCGTGGCGCGCGCCGGAGCGCTTTCCCTCAGCCGCCGCTCGCATGTACGCGGTGTTCGATCTCGGCGCCGTCTTCTATTGGGCCATTCCCACGGCCCCGCCGTGGTACGCGGCCCGCCATGGCCGCCTCCAGGACGCGCACATGCGTGCGGTGCGACGGATGATGATCGAGTACGGCGAGCAATTCTGGGGTGACCGCTGGTCAGGCCTTTACGATGTCCTTGGAGGCAATCCGCTCGCTGCCATGCCGTCCCTGCATTTCGCCACCTCGCTGATGGCCGCCCACCTCCTCGGAGAAGTGGGCCCGGTCGCAGGTGCCGTCGGCTGGTCATACGCGCTGGCGCTGGGCCTTGCCCTCGTCTACCTCGGTGAGCACTATGCCGCCGACCTCGCCGGCGGCGCACTGCTGGCCGAGACGGTGCGCACCCAGGCACATCGCACCATTCCGGGCGTCCGGGCGCTCTCCCGGCGCCTGGAAGCGCTGCAACGGCGGGCAGCGGCCGGCTAGCGCATTGGGCATGCGAGGGGGAACTCCCATCGAGCACGGGCGCCCTGGCGCGCGCGAGGCTGATGAGAGCCTCGAGTCCCCAGACGGCGAGGCCGCCGTGGACGAGGTGGCAGACGGCGCGGGGGCCGAGCGAGGAGTCGAGGCCGACCGAGCAGCGGATCGCTCCGGTCACACCGAGGAGATGCCGCGCATCCGCCTCACGCGGCGGAGCCTGGTGGCCTCGATCGTCTTTATCGTCTCGGTGGTCGCCTTCCTGTACTTCGTGCTGCCCAAGCTGCTGGGCCTGCGCGACACGTGGAACCGCATCCAGCACGGCAACGGGTGGTGGCTGGCGTTTGCCGCGGTGCTCGAAGGCTTCTCCTTCCTGGGCTACATCGTGCTCTTCCGTGGGGTGTTCGTCCGCGGCGACAGCCGCATCGACTGGCGCGCCAGCTATCAGATCACCATGGCCGGGCTGGCGGCGACCCGCCTGTTCGCCTCGGCCGGCGCCGGTGGCATCGCGCTCACCGCCTGGGCGCTGCGGCGCTCGGGCATGGAGCCCCGCATCGTCGCCTGCCGGATGATCGCGTTCATGGCGGTGCTCTACGCGGTCTTCATGGGCTCGCTTGTGGTGGTCGGCATGGGTCTGTATCTCGGGGTGTTCCCGGGAGAGGCCCCGTTTGCCATCACCGTGATCCCTGCGATCTTCGGCGCGGGAGTGATCGGGTTATTCCTCGTCGTGTCGCTGCTGCCCGGCGATTTCGACCGCCTGGTCAACCGCTGGACGCACGGCGGCCGCGTCGGACACCTCGTCGCGCGGGCGGCCGCGCTGCCGGCGGCGGCGGCCAGCGGGGTGCGCACAGCGATCGGACTTGTGCGCCAGAAGGACGCCTCGCTGCTGGGCGGCGTCGCGTGGTGGGGCTTTGACATCGCCGTGCTGTGGGCGTGCTTCCACGCGTTCGGCGGCGGGCCGCCCACCGCGGTGGTGGTCATGTCCTACTTCGTGGGGCAGTTGGGCAACGTGCTGCCGCTGCCCGGCGGGATCGGCGGCGTGGACGGGGCCATGATCGGGGCGTTCTCGGCCTTCGGGGTCTCACCGGCGCTTGCGGTCGTTTCCGTGTTGGCCTACCGGGCATTTGCCTTCTGGCTGCCTACACTGCCGGGCGCGGTGGCCTATCTTCAGCTGCGGCGCACGGTTCAGCACTGGCGCACCGAGGAGACCCCTAGCTATACTTAATGAAGTGATGGAAGAGCGAATCGAGAACGCAATCATCGTCGGCAGCGGACCCGCCGGGTACACGGCGGCCCTCTACATGGCGCGCGCCGAGCTGGAGCCGCTGGTCGTCGAGGGCTTTGCCTGGGGCGGCCTGCTCCAGCAGACGACCGATGTCGAGAACTACCCCGGCTTTCCCCCGGGGATCATGGGCCCCGACCTCATGCAGCACTTCCGCGACCAGGCTGAGCGCTTCGGCGCGCGCCTGGAGACTGACGACGTGACGGCGCTCGAGCTCTCACGCGACGGCTCAGAGCCCCACAAGGTCTGGGTCGGCGACGAACTGCACCTTGCCCGGGCGGTGGTGCTGGCCATGGGCGCTCAGCACCGCAAGCTCGGCGTCCCCGGCGAGCAGGAGCTGTCAGGCCGGGGCGTGAGCTACTGCGCGACCTGCGACGCCGCCTTCTTCAAGCAGGCTCCCACGCTCATCGTAGGCGGTGGGGACTCGGCGATGGAGGAGGCCATGTTCCTGGCCAAGTTCGCCTCCAAGGTGGCGATCGTCCACCGCCGCGATGACTTCCGCGCCTCCAAGATCATGCTCGAGCGCGCCCGCGCGGTGCCCAACATCGAGTGGATCACTCCCTTCGTCGTGGAGGAGTTCCACGCCGAGGGCGACAGCAAGTCCCTGACCAAGGCCCGCCTGCGCAACACGGTCGACGCGTCCGAGAAGGACCTCGAGATCACCGGCGCCTTCATCGCCGTCGGCCACGACCCGCAGTCCCAGCTCGTCGAGGGCCAGGTCGAGATCGACGACGGCGGCTACGTGATCACCCAGGCCAAGTCGACGTTGACCAACGTTCCCGGGGTGTTCGCCGCCGGCGATCTCGTGGACCACACCTACCGCCAGGCGATCACCGCCGCGGGCTCCGGATGCGAGGCGGCGCTGGACGCCGAGTGGTATCTGCGCGACACCGCGCCTTTTGACAGCGCCGCGCGGGTCGCGGCCAGCTAGCTCGGCCGCCCGGCTTTGGTCGCGGCGGAGGTACCGGCCGTGGCTGCGAGAAATGGGCCGTTTGCAGGGAGTTGTGGGAGATAATCGTCGTCACAGGCCCAAAATCTCCCACGACTCCGTCTCGCGGGCCTCGGCAACCCGCAGCCTGCCCTCGATAGCCGGTGTTGACGTAGCTCTCGTGCGCCGTCCCCGGTATCTGGGACGACAGCGCCACCCACTCAGGCAGCGCCCTAGTTGTACGGGCAGCCCTCGGCCGGGCCCCAGTTGCCCGACGCGGCGTGCTGGCCCATGAGCAGGCCGAAGTCCTGGGTCCACGTGCCCGCCAGCGTGCTGTAGCCGGCGATCGAGTTGCCCGACACCCCGGTTCCGACGTCGCGGTAGATGGGGTTGAGGATGTTCTGGCAGTGGCCCGTGCTCGCCATCCAGGCCTTTACGACGGAGGAGGGGGTGGCGTACCCGGTGGCGATGTTCTCGCCGACGTTGGACCAGTTAAAGCCGACGGCGCTGATCCGCGCGGCGAAATCGGCGCCGTGGCTGAAGTCGCGGTGGGTGACCATCACGTTGGTCCACCCCTGGGCCGAGCGGTTCAGACGGGAGCTCTCACGCAGCCCCGGCAGCCCGCGGGCGTGGCGCTGCTGGTTGATGACGCACACCACGGAGCGCTGCAGGTCAGCGCGGGTGGCGTGCCGGATCGAGGCGTGCGCGTCGGCGCAGTCGCGCGCCTGGGCGGCGGCGACGGAGACGCACGACATCGACGCCACCAACACGGCGACCGTACTCACGGCGCGTCGAGCGGCAGTCCAGGCGCGTGCCTTCCCAAGGCACAGCACGGCTGTGTCTGAGTCACTCATGTGTGGACATCCCAGTAGTCGGCAGCACTCTGGCGGCTTTGAGTGATGACCGAAGCCGATCGAACAAACGTCCAGATCGGGAGAACGGCCACCCTACACGAACCTGCCGTCGGCTGATTTCTTAGGGGGGTTCCCGGACCTACCTCCGGGGTCGGCCGGGTCCTACCCCTGCGGCAGGGCTATCACACCCGCCTCACCCAAAAATTCACAAGGGGGTGTCGCAAGCGCACGATCTCTGAGGGCAGAACCTGTGCGCGTTGACGGTCCTGCACGATCTCTCCCGGCAGTGACTGCGGATACCCCGGAATCTAGGTGCGTAACACCCGATTTCAGGGCCGCAAGACGATTTTCAGCGCCTCGCGCCGGTCATAGACGGCGTAGCCCTCCGGCGCGTCGTCGAGCGCCATGTGCTGGGTGACCAGCGGCGTGGGGTCCAGCGTCCCCGCGGCCAGCATGCTCAGCACCCGGTCGACGTGGCCGATGACGTTGGCCTGACCCGTATGGAGTGTCAGCCCCTTGATCCAGACCACGCCCATGTGCACCTGGCAGGGCTCGGCGTAGACGCCGATCGCCACCACGTTCCCCGCGTTACGCGCCAGACGGATGGCGAGGTCAAGCGCGTCGGGATGGCCGACGGCGTCGATCGCGGTCGCCACGCCGCGGCCCTCGGTCAGCCTGCGCGCCACGTCGCGGGGGTTCTCCTCGGTGAGATGGACGGGCACCGCGCCGAACGCGCGGGCCACCTCCAGCCGGGCCTCGACGCTGTCGATGGCCAAGACCGGCGCCGCCCCGGCGGCGACG
>DASXCN010000590.1:0-4267 GCA_036491155.1 Solirubrobacteraceae bacterium
CCAGGGCACCTGCACCGGAGCCGTCCCCGCCGCGCTGCGCCGCCCCCTGAAGCTGCCGTCCGCCGACGGCGGGCCGTGCCCCATCACCATCCAGGCCCAGCCCGCCTCGCCACGGGTGCTCCCCGCTGGGCTCGGCTTTCACAGTGTCAGTGGGAGCCAGTGGCTGACGGCGGAGGTCACGTGGAATGTGCCGGGCTCCTACACCGGCCCGCTGCTCATCCGCGGCGCGATGATCGGCGGCGGCCCGCTCGGTTTCGGGACCGGCGCGGTCCCCTACGACGAGCTCCAGCTGCTCGACGCCGGGCAGGGCGCTCCACGTGTCGCAGGCGGCGGGCGCGCCTGGATCACCTACAGCCGCGTGCGCGCGGGAGGGTGCTACGCCTATCAGGTGGACGGGACCAGCTTCTCAGAGACCGTCGTGTTCCGCGCCGTCGCCTGAGCTCCCGGCGCGCACCCCCGGCCGGCTACCCCTGGCCGTACATCTGCACGATCGCGTCGGCGTACTTGGCCGCGATCGGCTTGCGCTTGAGCTTGATAGTGGGCGTGAGCTCGTCGCCGCCGGGCAGCCAGTCGCCGCGGACGATGGTGAACCGCTTGATCTGCTCCACCCGTGCCAGGCGCTCGTTGGCGGCGTCGATCCCGGCCTGGACGGCCTCCACCATCTTGGCTTCGGAGGCCAGGTCCTCGAAGGACCGGTCGCCCAGCCCGTTCTGGGTCGCCCACTGGGGCGCGAAGTCGGCGTCCAGCACGATCAGCGCCGTGTTGTACGGGCGGGCGTCGCCGATGACGCAGGCCTGCCCGATGAGCGGGCTGCTGGTCTTGATCGCCGCCTCGATATTGGCCGGTGACATGTTCTTGCCGGCCGCGTTGATGATGATCTCCTTCTTGCGGTCGACGATCGTCAGGTAGCCGTTCTCGTCGAGCGTGCCGATGTCGCCGGTGTGCAGCCACCCATCGGCGTCGATCGCTTCGGCGGTCTTCTCCGGCTGGTTGCGGTAGCTGCTCATGAGGAATTCGCCGCGGCACAGGACCTCGCCGTCGTCGGCGAGCGTGATCTCGACCCCCGGCGACGCCGGTCCTACGCTCCCGATCTTGACCTGGCCGGGCCGGTTGCAGGTGCCGGTCCCGCAGGTCTCCGACATGCCCCAGAGTTCGGCCAGTTCGATCCCGATGGCGTGGAAGAACTCCACCACCTCCACCGGGGTGGGCGCCGCGCCGACGTTGACGGCGACCAATTGGTCCAGGCCAAGCATCTGGCGCAGCTTGGAGAAGAGCTCCTCGTCAGCTTTGGCCACCTGGGCCTCGAGCTCAGGCGGCACCGGCTTGCCCTGCTGGCGCAGCCGCACCCGCTCGGTGGCAGCCGCCAGGGCCTCCTGCACCGGTTTGCGCTGCTCCTCGGGCTGAGCGGCCTGCATCGTCTCCAGCCCCGCCTTGAGCTTCTCCCAGATCCGCGGCACGGCAAAGAACCAGTTGGGGCGCACGCCAGGCAGGTAGGACAGGACCTCGCGGGGGTTGGGGGCGCAGGTGACATTGCCGGCGTAGATCACCGGGATGTAGTGGTGAGCCATACGCTCGGCGATGTGCGCCGCGGGCAGCCACGAGATCACGCGTGAGCCCACCGGGAACTCGATCACCTGACGCACGCCCTGGGCGGTGGACATCACGGCGTGGTGGGTGAGCTGAACGCCCTTGGGATGACCGGTGGTCCCGGAGGTGTAGATGAGGGTCGCCAGGTCGTCGCCGGTCACCTGGGCGCACGCGGCGGTCCCGTCGAAGTCGGGGTCTGAGCCCTCGACCTCGTCGAGCGCCAGCACGCCGTCGCTCGCCTCGCCGTCGATGACGATCACGTGCTCGAGCCCGGGGACGCTCTCGCGCGCCTCCAGCATCACCGGCAGGAACGCCTGCTCGACGATCGCCACCCGGGCGGCGGAGTCGGTGAGGAGATACTCGATCTCGTTGGCCGGGTACGTGACGTAGATCGAGAACGGCGTGGCGCCCAGCGTCATGACGGCCAGATCGGCGATGTTGAACTCCGGCCGGTTCGACAGCATGATGGCGACGCAGTCGCCTCGTCTGACGCCGAGCCGGGCCAATCCGCCGGCCACCGCGTCGACGCGCTCCAGCAGCTCGGCCCAGGTCAGCGTGACGCTGTCATCGGGCGTGCGGATGGCCACCTGGTCGGGGTGGGCGGCCGCGGTGCGGCGCACCGCCTCGGCCACGGTGGCGGCATCGACGGCGGACTCCGCCGGAGTGGTCGTCGTGCTGCTCTCCATGGTCTCCTCCTGGTCCCCGCTTGGCATCCGTCAGCGGGCACAACGCTAGCGCAGGGGCGCTCGTCAGTGGATGTTGAAGCCCGGCCCGCTCAGGGTGGAGATGTCGTTGGAGAGCCCGATGACGAACAGCAGGACGATGAGGGCGAAGCCGATGACGCTGGCGCGCTCCATCACGCTGAAGGGGATCCGCCGTCCGCGCACCTTCTCGGCCACGGCCCAGAACACGTGGCCGCCGTCCAGGGGCAGGAACGGGAACAGGTTGATGATGCCCAGCGACAGCGAGATCAGCGCCAGGACCTGCAGGGCCAACGTCGCGCTGGAGGCAAACGCCTCCTGGGTCACGGTGTAGCCGCCGACCACGCTGTTGAGCTGCTTGCGCTCCTTGGGCTCGAAGATCCGCCCGATCGTCGACACTGTCTGGGTGGTGACCGTCCACAGGCGCGATACGGCCGTCCCGGCGGCGCCGGCCACGCTGGGGTAGATGGTGCCGGTCACGCGGCTGCCGAAGTCAAAGCCCAGCTCGGGGTGTCCCTGGAGCACCTGCGGCCGCACGTGAAAGGTCAACAGCTTGCCGTGGCGGCGCAGGACGACGGTGGCCGGCGTGGCCGCCGTGCAGCCGTCGCCCTGGCCCGCCGCGCAGCGGTGGTTGAGGATCTGACGGCGCAGCGCCTCCGCCGAGCCGCTGACCCCATCGATGGAGACGATCTGGTCCCCGGGCTTCATGAACGTCGCCGCCGGCGTGTTCTTGACCACCGCGGCGACCTGCTTAACCGGCACCACCACCTGCTGGCCCTGGGAGTACAGCAGCGCCCAGGCGATGCCGAAGGCGATGAGGATGTTGACCGCGGGGCCGGCGAGGATCGTCACCACTCGCTTCCACACCGCCTGGTTGTAATAGGCCCGCGGCAGAACCTCCGGCGAGAGCTCCTCGTTGGGGTTCATCCCGGTGATCTTCACGTAGCCCCCGAGCGGGATGACGCCGATCCCGTACTCGGTCTCGCCGATCGTGCGTTTGATCGGCATCGGCCCGAAGAAGAGGGAGAAGCGCTCCACGCGCATTCCCACGGCCTTGGCAGCCACGAAATGGCCCGCCTCGTGCAGGAAGATCAGAACGGCGAAGCCGAGGAATGCGAGGACGTACGACATGCGCGCGCGTCCGAGTGTGCCAGGCACGCCTAAGAGGCGATGAAGGCCGCCGCCCTCCACGGGCGCGACAGCGCGTCACGCCGGGTCAGGCGGGGGCCAGCGACTCCACCAGTTCGGCGGCCAGCCGGCGCGCCTGGGCATCGGCGTGCGCCAGCGAGTCGAACGAGTGCACCTGCTGCTCGGGCAAGCGGGTGAGGGTCTCCTCGATGACCTCGGCGATCTGGAGGAAGCGCAAGCGCCCGCCGAGGAAGGCGTGTACCGCGATCTCGTTGGCGGCGTTGAGCGTGCACGGCGCCGTGCCGCCGGCGATCCCGGCCTCGCGGGCCAGGCGCAGGCAGGCGAAGGTGTCGCTGTCGACGGGCTCGAAGGTCAGCGAGCCCAGCTCGGCCAGATCCAACGCGCGCACCGGGACGTCGACGCGCTCGGGGTAATGCAGCCCATAGGCGATGGGGACGCGCATGTCCGGGTAGCCGAGGTGGGCCAGCGTGGCGCCGTCGCAGAGCTGGATGAGGCTGTGCACGATCGACTGCGGGTGCACGATCACGTCGATGTCGGCATACGGAGTCCCGAACAGGTGGTGGGCCTCGATCAGCTCGAGTCCCTTGTTCATGAGCGTGGCCGAATCGATGGTGATCTTGCCGCCCATCGACCAGGTGGGATGCGCCAGCGCCTGCTCCACGGTGACGGACTCCAGCTCCGCGGGCTTGCGGCCGCGAAAGGGTCCCCCCGACGCGGTGAGGATGAGCTTGAGTACCGTGCCGGGCCGCTCGGCGCCCAGGAGCTGGTGCAGCGCCGAGTGCTCTGAATCGACCGGGATGATGGCGGCCCCGGTGGCCTCCGCCAGCTGC